>JAUIDE010000190.1 GCA_030429105.1 Alphaproteobacteria bacterium | reverse complement strand
GGGCAAGTCCGTCACCGCGCTCGTGGAGCTGAAGGCGCGCTTCGACGAGGAGGCGAACATCCGCCTCGCGCGGCAGCTCGAACGCGCCGGCGTTCAGGTCGTCTTCGGCTTCGTGGACTGGAAGACGCACGCCAAGGTCTCCTCCGTCGTGCGGCAGGAGGGCGGGCGGCTCGCGACCTACACCCATTTCGGGACGGGCAACTACCACCCGATCACGGCGAACTTCTACACCGACCTCTCCTTCTTCACCTGCGATCCGGCCCTCGGGCGGGATGCGACGCGGATGTTCAACTTCATCACCGGCTATGCCGAGCCGGTGGGGCTGGAGCGGCTCGCGCTCTCGCCGCTCAACCTCAAGCAAACGATCCTCGACCATCTGGAGGCGGAGGCGGCCCATGCCCGCGCCGGGCGTCCCGCGACGGTCTGGATCAAGTGCAATTCGGTGATCGACCCGGAACTCATCTCCGCGCTCTACGCCGCATCCCGCGCGGGCGTGCGGATCGACATGGTGGTGCGCGGCATCTGCGGGGTTCGGCCGGGCGTGCCGGGGCTGTCGGAGACGATCCGCGTCAAGTCCGTCATCGGGCGGTTCCTCGAACATGGCCGCGTGCTCTGCTTCGGCGGCGGCGCGCCGATGGGCGGGGCGGCGAACCGCGTCTACATCACCTCGGCGGATCTGATGGGCCGCAACCTCAACCGCCGGGTGGAGACGCTCGTCTCCATCGAGAACCCGACGGTGAAGGCGCAGATCGTGGAGCAGGTGATGGCGGCGAACCTCGCGGACGAGGCGCAGAGCTGGGTCCTCGGCCCTGACGGCGCCTATCGCCGTCCGCTTCTGCCGGAGGGGGTGGAGCCCTTCGCCTGCCACGATTTCTTCATGGCGAACCCCTCCCTCTCGGGCCGCGGCCGCGCTGGGATCGGAGACGCGCCGCGCCTCGTGCCCCGCGCGGCGGAGTGAGGCTCGACCGGCTGCTCGTCGAGCGCGGGCTTGCGCCTAGTCGAGCGCAGGCGCAGGCGCTGATCCGCGAGGGCGCGGTGACGGTGGACGGGGTCAGGGCGGCGAAGCCGGGGCTCGTCCCGCGCGCCGATGCGGAAATCGCGGTGGAGGCCGGTGCGCGCTGGGTCTCCCGCGCCGCGCTGAAGCTGCTCCACGCGCTCGATCTCTGGGGGCTCTCGCCGGAAGGGGCGGAGGCGCTGGACCTCGGGGCCTCGACCGGCGGGTTTACCGAGGTCCTGCTCGCGCGCGGCGCGCGGCGCGTCCATGCCGTCGATGTCGGCCACGGGCAGCTCGCGCCGCGGATCGCGGACGATCCTCGGGTGCGGAGCCTCGAAGGCGTGAACGCGCGCGACATCCGGGAGGGGCTCGTCCCGCCGCCGGACTGGATCGTGGCCGACCTCGCCTTCATCGGGCTGGAAAAGGCGCTGCCGCCCGCGCTGGCGCTGGCGAAGCCGGGCGCCGTGCTCGTCGCGCTGGTGAAGCCGCAATTCGAGGCCGGGCCGGCCGCGGTCGGCAAGGGCGGGATCGTGCGGGACGGGGCGGTTCACGAAGCCGTCCGCGCCCGCATCCGCGCCTTTCTCGAAGCCTCCGGCTGGCGCGTGACGGGCGAGGCGGAGAGCCCGATCCTCGGCGGAGACGGGAACCGGGAATTCCTCGTGGCGGCGCGGAAGGGGTGAGATTTTGCTTGCAGGGCGTGCGCCTGCGAGCGATGTTCTCTCTATGTTCATGGAGAACGAAGCGCCCGGCTTCACGCTCGCCCGTGGCGTCTGCCGGTTTCTGGTCGATGCGGGCTTAGCGCCGGTGACGGAATTCTCGCCGGCGCCGGGCCTTCGCACGGATGTCTCCGCCCTGGCGCGGGACGGGGAGATATGGGTGATCGAGTGCAAGTCCTCCCTCGCCGATCTCCGGGCGGACCGGAAATGGCGCGGCTATCTCGACTGGTGCGACCAGTATTTCTTCGCGACGCCGGAAGGGTTTCCGGATGAAGCGCTGCCGGACGAGGAGGGATTGATCCGGGCGGACGGGTTCGGCGCGGCGATCCTCCGCCCGGCGCCGCTCCGTCCGCTCGCCCCCGCGCGGCGCAAGGCGCTGACGCTCCGGCTCGGGCGGGCGGCGGCGCTCCGGCTTCGGATGGCGCTGGACCCCGGCGCCGCGGCGCCCGCCGAGGGGTGAGCGTTCAGGCCGGCGCGGGGCCGGGCGGCGGGAAGGTGAGCCGCGCGGCGAAGCCGGCGCCCGGCG
>JAUIDE010000005.1 GCA_030429105.1 Alphaproteobacteria bacterium | reverse complement strand
ACCGATGGCTGCGAAGCGCCTCGCCCAGGCTCTCAGTCTTGTCGAACACGAATGGGCGGTCAGTGAAGAGAAGGCTGCGCGTAGGCTGTTTGTTGAGATCAGCGACGGTTTCATCAAGACGCACCGCTAGTCGGCGCTATGTCTCGATATGCCCTCGGCCGGAGGGAACAAGGTGAACGGTCTTGACCTCCTCCCTCTCCCTCGCACGCCCATATCACGCGGCGCTTGCCTCCGGGGCTATGGCGCCCGTAGCTGGTCGGCATGGAGAACGCAGGCAGAACACCATGAGCCGGCGCGCGTCACGGCTTCCGGCTGCGGAGGAGGCGCAGCGAACCCAGCGCGCGGCGTCGGAGATCATCCGCGAGGCGCGGGCGCTCTTGGAGCCACTACGCCGCGGAGAGGATCACGCGGAGATTGTTCGGGCGATTGAAGCGCTGAACGAGGCTGACGCGGCCCTGCGTGAGATCGAGGCGAAGCGCCCGGCGACTTAACCGACCTACTGCGCCGCCTGCCGCGCCACCCATGCGTGCCAAGCCCGCCCCCCGTCATGCCGGCCCTGTCTGAGCGCCAGCGCGGCCTCGGCGGCGGCGAAGCCGTCTCCTCGCGCCAAATCGGCCGCAATGCGCCGCTCCTCGGGCGTCAACTCCTCCCACGCCTCCCGGCCCTCTTGCCTGATGCGCTGCATCCGCGCGCCCCGATGCGCTTTCCCCGAAAGCACCCAAGTCTGATTGCCGCGATGCTCCGGCCCCGCCTCTCGGCGCCCTCCGTGCTGGCTGCACTTGGTCGCGCCCCTCATGGCTGGGCACTTGCACGGCAGGCCGGCCCGGTTCCGCGCGCTGCACCTGGGCGCCTGGGCGGCGGCCCTCAAGCCCCGGAGCGGATCGGCCTTCAGGGCTCGGGCGAGGTTGTTGAGTTGCTCGGGGCTCTGCCGGCGCGGCGCGTGACGCTTCCGGGCGGCGGCGGCGACCTCGGCAATGAATCGTTCTCGGCGGCTGGGCGGCTTCATGGCGGGCTCCTATGGCTGTCTCGACGCGATCTTGCCACCGCCGAGGGTCAGGCTGAACCCGGAACATGCCCTGAGACGCACGGAGAGGCCCGCCAGCGCGCATCTTGGCGCTTCGGCTGGCAACACGTAGCCCCGGAGACGGAAGGCCGCTCCTGCGCGGGCTCCTGAGAGATTCCAGCGAGTGCGAAGGACTGACGACGCGCCCATTGATCGCGTCGTCGGCTCCCAAAGCGGCCCGTGCGGTTCATCAGGCGCTGCTTGTGGTGCGCGCCCCGATCGCCAAGTTGCGAGTCAGCGTGCAAGAAGACATAGTAGCTTTCAAGATTTTCTTGGCCGACCTGCTAGCTCGGATGGCCGGCGCTGATCGGCAAGTCCTTGAAGAGAAGTTTCGAATGGCTGAAAGCAATGCGATTCTACGCCTTCGACATCGCCTTACCGATGCTCGCAGGCTCATCGAGATCCATGAGGAATGTACCGGCAACGCTCGAGGCCGACGGCATGGCTACGATGCCTTGAACCGAAGTGCGGTAATCTTGGCCGTTGCCGCTTGGGAGGGTTTTTCCGAAGAGTCCTTGGAACGTGCAGTCGCCCAAATTGCCCGACAAGCGAAAGGCCCCGAAGTCTTGCCGGAGCGCGTTTGGCAAGCCATGCTCGCGCACCTCCATGAAAAGCACGCTTGGGGAAAGCTAAGCGATAAGACGAAATCTTCTATATGGAGGCTTACCGGCAACGGTTGGCGCCTGCATTTCATCGAGTACAGCAAGACAAAGATCGCCGCGCTAAATACTCCCAACCACACGAACTTGCGAAAGACCTATTCGTCTCTTGTTGGCCTCGACAACTTTTCAGCTCAATGGGGAGAAAGAAGATGGTCAGAAGCCGACTATATCAAGAAACTTGATGACCTCCTCAATCTCCGGCACCGAATCGCGCACGGAGGCATTGGTGAAGAAACAGTTGGAAAAAGAAAAGCGTTGGCAAGTGTTAGCCTGATTGAGCGACTGGCGAGAAAGACAGACGCGACCTTGTCGGCGCATCTAGCGGCGATGAAGCTGCGGCACAGGTTGGTGCTTCGAAAAGTGCGTCCCAAGGCCGGTGACGGATGATCCGCTCATCCCCTTGGAAGCCTCGCTTGTCACCATCAAGCGTCTGCAGTTCTGTTGGTCGGGAGAGCGGCGCTACGCCAATCTGCAACCGAACTATTCATAGCGGGCGGGGCAAACACGCGTGACATTGCAAGAGCGATTTCTAGAGGATCAGGTGCGGCGTGGTCTTGCCCTCGACGTGCCCGGACTGACCCCGATTGGCGTCTATGTCGGCCCCGGCGATCTCGGGCTCGAAGTTGCAGTTCTGAAATCCGCGACCGCGCCGACCACCGCACGACTTCAGGAGGCATGGCGCCTACGGCGCGGCGGGCGGTCCGTTCCTCTGCTCATCGTCGTCCTCACTGACGATCAGGCGTTCCTTTGCGGGCCGGCGGGTGACACCCCGCCGGTTCACGCCGGCATCGACCTTGGCGCCGCGGAACGTGTTTGCGCGGCGGCCCTCCGCCTGCCCGACCGGCACGCCGCGCGGATGTTTCTCGCGGACGCGCTTCCTTCGCTCGCAACGCGCGCGCCCGGGGTCAGGAATCAGGGGCTGTTCGCCCTTCACGAACTGTCGGAGGGCGCGCCTCGACGCCCTGACTGGGCGGACAACAGAGCCCGTTCCCGAGCCATAGTCGGCGCGGTGGGTTCATCTCTGCTGCGGAAGCTCGGTTTCACGGTCGAGCGGCTCGACAACATGACGCAACTGCTGAAGGG
The DNA here is from genome assembly GCA_030429105.1 of Alphaproteobacteria bacterium. Lineage (GTDB taxonomy): Bacteria > Pseudomonadota > Alphaproteobacteria > Rhodobacterales > Rhodobacteraceae > Pikeienuella. The sequence continues at coordinate 86,339 of JAUIDE010000005.1, read as the reverse complement.
GGCGGATCGTCGTCTGGCGCTCGCGGTGCTGCTGGACCAGGCGGACGTGCCGGAATCCGGGACGCCCAGGTTCGGCAATCTCTCCCCGATCAGCTATGCGCTGGCGAAGGCCGACTCAGAGCGGCTGGACTGGGTTCTGCTGCTTCAGGGCGACCGCATCCGGCTCTATCCGGTGAGGACCGGCGTCGGCGTCGGGCGGCGCGGCAGCACGGAGACCTATCTCGAACTCCAGCTTTCGGTGCTGGGCGATGAGCACTTGCCGCTACTGACGCTGATCTTCTCGGCGCAGGCGCTCGGGCCGGGCGGGGCCGTCGCCAGCCTTCTGGAGACCTCGCGCCGCTTTGCGGACGATCTCGCGCGGCGTCTGCGCGAGCGCATTTACGAGGATGTCGTGCCCGGCCTCGCGAAGGGCATCGCCGAGGCCCGTGCGCTGGTGAACCCGACTGCGGAGGAACTCGACCTCACCTATCGCATGACGCTGACCGTTCTCTTCCGGCTTCTATTCGTCGCCTATGCCGAGGATCGGGACCTTCTGCCCTATCGGCATTCCGAGGCCTACCGCCGGCGGTCGTTGAAGGAGAAAGCGATAGAACTGGCGGCGCATGCGCGGAACCTTCGGCCCATCGCCGAAGGGACCGGCCATTGGGATGAAGTCGTCCGGGTCTGGAACGCGGTGGACAGGGGCGATCCGGAACTCTCGGTTCCCGCCTATAACGGTGGGCTTTTTTCGCAACGGGAGGACGTGAGCCCGGCCGGCGCGCGCCTTGCTGCGCTCCGTCTGCCGAACCGTGTCTTCGAGCCGGCGCTGCGCGCGCTCCTCCTCAGCGACATCGGTGACGACGGCCTGCAGCCGGTCGATTTCCGATCTCTCGGCGTCCGCGAGTTCGGAACGATCTACGAGGGCCTCCTCGAATCCGAGCTTTCTGTTGCGGAGCAGGACCTCGCGCTCGACGCGAAGGGCAGCTACGTGCCTGTCCGCCGCGCCGCCCAGCCGGTGGTCCGGCAAGGCGAGATTTTTCTCCATGATCGGTCCGGCGCCCGAAAATCCAGCGGCAGCTATTTCACCAAGAGCTTCGCCGTGGAGCATCTGCTGGAGAGAACCCTCATTCCCGCTCTCGAAGAGCATCTCGCCCGTGTAGCCGCGATGGACGAGGCCGAAGCGGCGGAGGCGTTCTTCGACTTCCGCGTGGCGGACATTGCGATGGGCTCCGGCCATTTCCTCGTCGCCGCGGTGGACCGGATCGAGAGGGCGTTCAGCGGATACCTCGCACAGGAGGGAGCGCGGGGCGTGGCCGGGGTGCGCGCCGAGCTTGCGCGGCTCAAGACGGCGGCGCGGGAAAGCCTCGGGGAGCTGGCGGACGAATACGTCTTCGAGGACGGGCCGCTCCTCCGGCGGCAGATCGCACGCCGCTGCGTCTACGGCGTCGATCTCAACCCGCTTTCGGTCGAGCTGGCTCGGCTTGCGATGTGGATTCACACCTTCGTGCCCGGCCTGCCGCTCAGCGTGCTCGACCACAACCTCGTCGTCGGCAATGCGCTCGTCGGCGTCGGCGCCGTGGACGAGATCGCGGAGAAGTTTGAGGCGGCGGGGATGATGCTCTTCCCAGTGGACGCGCACAGCCTGTTGAACCAGGCCGCACGCCCGCTACGCCGCCTCGCGAACCTTTCGGACGCGACCATCGCGGACGTCGCGCGGGCGCGGGACGCGCTGGTGGAGGCGGAGGCGGCGGTCGGCGACGTGCGCGCGCTTTGCGATCTCATCGCCGGAATGCGGCTCGACCCGGAAGTGCGATACCAGTTCGAGAACTGGGAGCGGGACCGGGGCCGGATTCAGGGCCTGCCGGATGTGGCGCGGGCGCGCCGCGCGCTAGCCGGGCTGAAGGCCTTTCACTTTCCGGTGGCGTTTCCTGAAGTCTTCCTCCGCCGCCGTCCCGGCTTCGACGTGATGCTCGGCAATCCGCCGTGGCAGGAGGCGACGGTGGAGGATCACGCCTTCTGGGCGCGGCACTTCCCCGGCCTTCGCGGCCTGCCGCAGGCGGAGATGGAGCGCGAGCGCGCGCGGCTCCGCGCCGCGCGGCCTGATCTTGAAGCCGCGCTCGCGGCGGAGGTGGAGGCGATGGCGCGAGTGCGAAAGGCGCTGACCTCTGGCGCCTATCCCGGCATGGGTACGGGCGACCCCGATCTCTACAAGGCCTTCGGCTGGCGCTTCTGGAACCTTGCTGCGGCGGAGCGCGGGCGGATCGGCGTCGTCCTGCCGCGCAGCGCCTTCGCCGCTAAGGGCTCAACAGAACTACGGAAGGAGATGTTCGCGAAGGCGGCGGACATTGACCTGACGATGACGCTAAACCGCGCCGGGTGGGTTTTCGACGAAGCGGAGCATCGCTACACCATCGCCCTCGCTGCGATCACCCGTGGCAGGCCCGATGGGCGGAGCATCGGGCTCCGCGGGCCGTTTGCGGACCTCGCCAACTTCGCCGCAGGGCATGACGGGCCGGCGGCGCGGTTCGAGGCGGCGGAGGTTCTTTCGTGGAACGACACAGCCTCGCTGCCGCTCCTCCCCTCTGAGGCGTCGCTCGGCGTCTTCGCGCAGCTACGTAGGTCGCCGCGGCTCGATCTCGACGACGGCGCAGGTTGGCGGGCAAGGCCGGACAGGGAGTTCGACGCAACCAACCAACGAAACCTGATGACTTTCACCGAAACGCCGCCCGACGGCCATTGGCCGGTCTTCAAGGGCGAAACCTTCGATCTCTGGGAGCCAGACCGAGGCCCGCGCACCTACTACGCATGGGCCGAGCCTGCAGCGGGCCGGAACTGGCTCTACGCCAAGCGCCTCCGCGCCCGCCCCGGCGGCGCCCAGGGGGAGCTGCCGCTCGCCTTTCGCCAGCGCCGGGAGACGCTCGCCTGCCTCCGCCCGCGGATCGTGTTCCGGGATATCACAAACCGGACCAACCAGCGCACGCTCATCGCCGCCCTGATCCCCCCGGAGGTCTTCCTCACGAACAAGGCTCCCTACCTCGTTTTCCCACGCGGAGACGAGCGCGATCAGGCCTTTCTTCTGGGTGTGATGTGTTCGCACTGCTTCGACTGGTATGCGCGCCGCTTCGTCGAAGTGAACATGAACTTCTTCATCTTCAACCCGCTGCCCGTGCCCCGCCCCGCGCCGGACGACCCGCTCCGGCGGCGCATGATCGCGCTCGCCGGCCGGCTGGCCGCGCCGGACGACCGCTTCGCGGACTGGGCGGAGGCGGCGGGCGTGGCGCACGGCCCGCTCGACCCGATCGCGAAACAGGCGATGATCGACGAGATCGACGCGGTGGCCGCGCATCTCTACGGCCTGAGCGAGGCGCAACTCGCCCATGTCTTCGAGACCTTCCATGAGGGCTGGGACTACGCGCCCCGCCTCGCCTCGGTGCTCGCCCACTATCGCCGCCTCGCAGGAGGTTCGGAGGCATGACCGGCGCGCCCGATTTCATCGACAATCTGGACGGCAACACCCTCGCCGCCGCCGTCGCCTCCATCCTCGCTGAGGGCGCGCCCGGCCCCGACGGCCTCCGCGAGGCGTCTCCGCCGCCGGGCCGGCTCGACATCGCGACCGCCTTCTTCAGCCCCGCCGGCTTTTCCGCCATCGCGCCCGCGCTCGAAACCGTGGAGCGCATCCGCCTTCTCCTCGGCGCGGAACCCTATGGAGACGTGCGCCCGCCGCAGCGCCGCCTCGGCGAGACGCCCCCGCAATTCGAGCGGCGGCTTCTCCGCGAGCGGCTCACGGAGTTCGACGACGGGCTGAGGGAGGAGCGGGATCGAGTGCCCTTCACGCGGGAGGGCCGCGCCGGCCTCCGCCGCCTCATCGACACGGCGCGCGAGGGTCGGATGGAAGTGCGCCGCTATGAGCGCGCTTTCCTCCACGCCAAGGCCTACATCTTCAAGCCGCCGCTGGACGGGCTGGCTGGTGATGCTGCCCTCGGCGCGGGCGTGATCGCCGGCTCATCGAACCTCACGCGCGCCGGCGTCCTCCACAATCTCGAACTCAACCTCGGCGCATTCGACCCGCCCCGCATCGCCCGCGCGAACGCCTGGTATCAGCGGCTCTGGGAGGAGGCGGAGCCCTACGAGTTCGCCGACATCCTCGAAGAGGTCTTCCTGCCCCGGACGCCCTTCGACGTGTTCCTGAAGGTGCTCGACCGGCTCTATTCCGGCGAGATCGAGGAAGAGGCGAAGGCCGACGAGGGGCTGCCGCTCACCAACTTCCAGAAGCATGGCGCCGCTAGGGCGCTCCGCCTGATACGTGAAAGCGGGGGCGCGATAGTCGCCGACGAAGTGGGGCTCGGGAAGACGTTCATCGCCGGAGAGATTCTCAGCCTCTATCATGGCCGCCGTCAGCGCTGCCTCCTGATCTGCCCGGCGCAGCTTCGCGACACGACATGGCGCAAGTTCCGCTCGCGGTTCTTCCTGAACAACGTCGAGTGCGTCTCCTATGAACAACTCGCCATCGACCGGCAGATCGGCCTCGCCGAGGAGGGCCATTTGCGGGATGTCCTCGACCGGCCTCTGGAGGAATACCAGCTTGTGGTGGTCGATGAGGCCCATAACTACCGGAACCGCGACACGCCGACCCGCGCGCAGGTCCTGCGGAGGCTCCTCTACGGGCAGCCGCGCGACCTCCTCCTCCTCACCGCAACGCCGGTGAACAACACGCTCTGGGACCTCTACAACCTTCTTCTCTACTACATCCGGCAGGACTCCTTCCTCGCCGACCGGGGAATCCTCTCGATCCGGGAGCGGTTCGCAAGCGCGGCCCGCGAGGATCCCTCGGCGCTTTCGCCCGACGTGCTCTTTCCGATCATCGACGCGACGACGGTGAAGCGGACGCGACAGTTCGTGAAGAAGCACTATGGCGGCGACATGATCCGCCTGCCGGACGGATCGGAGGCGGTCATCGTCTTCCCGAGCCCGGTTGCGAAATCGGTCCGGTATCCGCTCACGGACCCGATGCCGGCGCTCTTCGAGCAGCTTGAGCGTGCGATCAACCCTGACGGTGCGCCGCCCGAAGCGCTAAGCTTCGCGCGCTACGATGTTGACCGCTACCTTATCGGCCCCGGCAGCGAGGAGGAGCGGCACGAGATTGAGGCGAGGGCCGCGGCCACAATGGGGCTGCTACGCTCCGGTTTGCTGAAGCGGTTCGAGTCCTCGGCCCACGCCTTTCTTCGCACGATCTCGAAGCTCATCAGGGAGCACGAACGCTTTCTGATGTTGCTGGAGCAGGGTTGGGTCGTCTCGACCGCGTTCCTGAAAGAGATCGCCGGCGCCGCGGACGATGAGTTGGAGGACCTGCTCGCGCAAAGCGACACGACCCGCCCGGCTGCTCTCTTTCGCGTCGATGCACTTCGAGCCGCCGTCTCAGCCGATCTCGCTTTGCTCCACGAACTGCGGCGCAGCCTGTCTCTGGTCACGCCCGACCGTGATCCGAAACTGAGGAAGATCATCGAGGAACTCGAAGCTATCGCAGCCGAGGCGGAGGCGGAGGCGCACGACGACGACGACGCCCGCCAGCGTCGAAAGGTTCTGATCTTTTCCTTCTTCGCCGACACGGTGAGATACCTGCGCGAGGAACTAGGGCGCGAGATAGCGGCGCGCCCTGCGCTCGCTGCTTACCGCGACCGGATCGTCGCGGTCGCCGGGTCCGTCGATGTCGAGGAGGCGGAGATAGGACGGCAGCGTGCCGTGGCGGGCTTCGCTCCGATCTCGATGGAGGCGACCGAGCCGGAGGACCTGTTCGACGTGCTCATTTCGACCGACGTTCTGGCGGAAGGCGTGAACCTCCAGCAATGCCGGCACATCATCAACTACGACGTGCCGTGGAACCCGATGCGGCTGGTGCAGCGCCACGGTCGCGTGGATCGCATCGGCAGCCCGCATTCGAAGGTCTTCCTTCGGACCGTCTTTCCGGCGGAGCGGCTCGATCAGCTCTTGAAGCTCGAAGAGAAAATCATCGCGAAGATCGCAATGGCGGCGGCCAGCGTCGGCGTCGTCTCCCCGGTCGAGGGGGGCGCGGTCGGTCGCCAGGTCTTCGCGGAGACGCGGGAGGAGATCGAGAAATTGCTCGCCGAAGACGCCGGCCTCTTCGAGCGCGGCGGCAGCGCGGGCGCGGGGCAAACCGGCGAGGAGTATCGCCAGACGCTGCGGAAGGCTCTGTTGGACGATCCCCGAAGGATCGCGCGCCTGCCCAGCGGCGTTGGCTCCGGCATGAAACGCGGACCGGCGCGGGGAATGTTCTTTTGCGCCGCGATCGGAGAGAGGACCTATCTTCGGTTCGTTCATGCTGAGCCGGGTTGGAAGCCCGTCGAAGAGGCAGGGCTTGTTCGTGAAGTCGGCACCTGCCTGCGACTCATCGAATGCGAGGACGCAACGCCGCGACACCTCGATCCAGCGGCGGAAGCCGCGGTTTTCGACTTCTGGGCCATCGCCCGCGCGGATGTTCATGCGAGTTGGATGGCTGAGACCGATCCGGCAAACCTTCAGCCTCGGGTTCGCCCTCTAAACCAGCGGGTCGCCGACTTCATCCGCGCGCATGCGCAGAATGACGCCGACGCCAAAGCCACGCGTGAAGCGCTGGACATCCTCGAAGCGCCTTGGCCGAGGCGCGAGGAAATTCTGCTCAGGCAATGGTTCGATGACAACGAGAAGACCGACACTGACCGCGCGCTGGACCTTGTGAGGCAGATTCGCGGCACCGGTCTCCGGCCCTTCGTTCAGCCTCCGCTTCTGCCGCCGATTGAGCCGGACCAGATCGAGATTGTCGCCTGGCTGGCGCTTGAAGCCGAGTGAAAAGGGGCTGCTATCCCAAGTCATCCCCGTGCTCGTTTCATATTGCCGTAACGGAGTGTTTTGGAAGTCCGAAATCATTGGAGTCGCCACCCGAGCGGAGCCGGGAAAAAATGTGCAACGATCACCAACGGTCGATCACAAATTCGGGCTGGCGCGTTGGGGAGGCCGGCGGGGGGAGGAGGGGCGCCCGGCGCGGCGCTCGATCCGATCCGCCCGCGCTGCGGCCTGCCCTCTGGCGCTGGACCGGCCCACCCTCCTGCCGGCGCAAGAGCCATGCGAGGAGCGGCCTTGCGGCGCCGGTGCTGTCTCCCCTGCCGGGCGAGCCTGCCGCGCGTCCTCTCGCGGCGCTGAGGGCGGAGAGAGGGGGCGAGCCGGAGCCCGCCCCCCGTCACGTCAGACGAACCGGGCGAGGTTCATGCGGAGTGCGTTCCAACGCTCCTCGTATGGGTCGCCATGCACGATGAGCGCATGGGCCATCAACGCCACGTCGGCCGTGCAGGTGATTGGCGCACGGACCAGCCGCATGGCCAGATGGTTCGCCTCCTCAAGCGCATCGCTATCGCCTTGATCGTTCGCCCGGTCCTCGGCGGCGACCCATGCGTGATAGAGCCGCCGCGCCTTGGTATCGGGCCGGGTGTCCGTCACGGCATAGGCCCGCGCCCGGGCGGCGAGGATCGAGCGCGCGGCCCGTTCCAGCTTGCCGAGCGGGCTGTCGGGCGAAGGGGCGTTTGCCGTCGCCGAAGCGACCACCAGCGCGGCGAGATCGGCCAGCGTCTCCACTGGCGCGGCGAGCACGGCATCAAGCGCCGCGTCGGCCTCATCCTCGCAGCCCTCCGGCCCGTCTAGCCGCGCCTCCGCATCCAGCCAAACCCGGAAGCACCGCGCGGCCTCCGTGTCCGCGGCGAGGAGCGTGATGGGGACGGTCGTCTCGATGATGTGCGTCATATTGTGGTCCTCTCGGGATCAGGTTTCAGAGACGACGAGAGGCCCTTTCGGTGACACCGGAGTGACACGACGCGGGATCGCGCCGTGATTTTCACCCGTAACCCATTGAAAGATTTGGTACGCCCTGCGGGACTCGAACCCACGACCCACTGATTAAAAGTCAGTTGCTCTACCAACTGAGCTAAGGGCGCTCCGGGGGGAGCCTTAGGAACGGCGGGGCCGGAGGTCAAGGGCGAATCCGGGCTTCTGGCGCCGGGCGCGCTGCGCCTGTATATGCCCGGCATGAGCGCGCTTCTCCCTCCTCCCGGCTTCGTGAAGATGCACGGGCTCGGCAACGACTTCGTCGTGATCGACGCGCGCGGGCGCGCCGATCCGATGTCGCCCGCGCGCGCCCGGGCGATCGGGGACAGGCATCGCGGCGTCGGGTTCGACCAGCTCGCGGTGATCCTCGACGATGCGGAGGCGGATGCGCGGCTGGTGTTCTGGAACGCGGACGGCTCCACCGCCGGCGCCTGCGGCAACGCCACGCGCTGCGTCGCCTCCCGGCTGATGGAGGAGCGGGGCGAGCGGAGCCTCCTGCTCCGCACCGAGCGCGGCCTTCTCGCCTGCGAGGCGCTGGGGGACGGCCGCATCCGCGTCGACATGGGCGCCCCCCTTGTCGGCTGGCGCGACATTCCGCTGGCGGAGGTGTGCGACACCGCCCGCCTGCCCCTTTCCGGCGCGCCCGCCGCCTGCTCGATGGGCAACCCGCACTGCACCTTCTTCGTGGACGACGCCGACGCCGTGGACCTCGCCGCGCGCGGGGCGGAGACGGAGCGCCATCCGCTCTTCCCAGAGCGCACGAACGTCCAGTTCGTGACCGTTATGGCGGAGGATCGCGCCCGCGTCCGCGTCTGGGAGCGGGGCGTGGGCGTGACGCTCGCCTCCGGCTCCTCCTCCTGCGCCGTGCTCGTCAACGCCGTGCGCCGCGGGCTGATGGGCCGGCGGGCGACGCTGCTGCTCGACGGCGGGGAGATCGAGGTCGAATGGCCCGCTGACGACGCGGGCGTGCTGATGACAGGCCCCGTCGCCACAGTTTTCGAAGGCGTGCTCGCGCCCGCGATCTGGGAGGGCGCGGCGTGAACGCGCCATCCCGCCCTCCTCATTTTGAAACTTTCGGCTGCCGCCTCAACCTCTATGAGACCGAGGCGATGAAGGCGCTCGCCGCCGAGGCGGGGCTGGAGGGCGCCGTCGTCGTCAACACCTGCGCCGTGACGGCGGAGGCCGTGCGGCAGGCGCGCCAGCGCATCCGCCGCCTCCGGCGGGAGAACCCGGAGGCGCGCATCGTCGTCACGGGCTGCGCCGCGCAGACGGAGCCCGGAACCTTCGCCGCGATGCCGGAGGTCGATCTCGTCCTCGGCAATCTCGAGAAGATGCGCGGCGAGAGCTGGCGCGCCCTCGCCGCGCCGGATTTCCGGCCGCCGACCGAAAAGATCCTCGTGGACGACATCATGTCCGCGCGGGAGACGGCGGGCCATCTCATCGACGGGTTCGGCACGCGCGCCCGCGCCTATGTGCAGGTGCAGAACGGTTGCGACCATCGCTGCACCTTCTGCATCATCCCCTATGGCCGCGGCGCCTCCCGCTCCGTCCCCGCCGGCGTGGCGGTGGAGCAGATCGCGCGGCTCGTCGATCAGGGCTATGCTGAAGTGGTGCTGACCGGGGTGGACATGACCTCCTGGGGCGCGGACCTGCCCGGCGCCCCGCGCCTCGGCGACCTCGTGCAGCGCATCCTGCGGCTCGTCCCCGGCCTCGCCCGGCTCCGCATCTCCTCCATCGACTCTGTGGAGGCGGACGAGGCGCTGATCGACGCGATGGAATCCGAGCCCCGGCTCATGCCGCATCTTCATCTCTCGCTTCAGGCGGGGGACGACATGATCCTCAAGCGGATGAAGCGGCGGCACCTGCGGGCGGACGCGATCCGCTTCTGCGCCGATCTCCGCGCGCGCCGGCCCGGGATGGTCTTCGGGGCGGACATCATAGCCGGCTTCCCGACGGAGACGGAGGAGATGTTCGAGAATTCGCTGCGCCTTGTCGAGGAATGCGGCCTCACGTGGCTCCATGTCTTCCCCTATTCGCCGCGGAAGGGCACGCCCGCCGCGCGGATGCCGCAGGTGGAGGGCGGCGCGATCAAGGAACGGGCGGCGCGGCTCCGCGCGGCGGGCGCGGCGCGGGAGGCGGCCTATCTCGCTTCCGAGATCGGGGCCGAGCGAACGATCCTGATGGAAAGCCCGCGCCGGGGCCGGACGGAAGGCTTCGCCGAGGTCGAGTTGGCGGAGGATCGCCCGGTCGGCGCGCTTGTTCCCGTGCGGATCACGGGCCTCGGGCCGAAGGACCGGCTCACCGGCGCGGCGCGAGCAGCCTGAGCCCGAGCCCGGCGAAGACGATCAGCGCCAGCCCCGCCGCGGCGAAGAGATCGGGTAGATCGCCGAAGGCCGCCCAGCCGAGGAGGGCCGCGGAGGGCAATTGCAGATAGATGAGCGGCGCCAGCACCGCCGCACGCTCCCGCGCATAGGCCATGACGAGGAAGAGATTGGCGAGAGCGGAGGAAAGCCCGGAGCCGATCAGGAGCCAGGGCGCCTCCCCCGCCAGCCCGATCTCCGCGGCGCCGAAAGGGAGCGCGAGCGCGCAGCCGAAAACAAGCTGCCCCGCGAGCTGCCCGAGCGGGCGGCCAAGCGGCGCGCTCCATCGCGTCGCGGCATTGAAGGCGCCGTAGCTGAGCCCGCCGAAAAGCGCCCAGAGTAGCCCCGGATTCATCTCCGCCGAGGGCCGCGTGACGAGGAGGACGCCGACCAGCCCGAACCCGAGCGAGAGGAGATCGAGCCGTGTCACCCGCTCGCGGAGCAGGGCCCAGGCGAGCAGCGTCGCCGCCGCAGGCGCGATGAAGAAGGCGCCGAAAACATCCGCCAACGGCGCATGGCCGACCGCGTTGACCATGCCCGTGATCCCGCCCGCGACGCAGAGCCCCCGGAGCGCCTGCGCCGCGAGGAAGCGCGGGGTCAGAAGCGGCGCCTGGCCGAACGCGACGGAGAGCGGGAGAAAGACGGCCGCCCCGAGCAGGAACCGCGCGAGGATCACCGGCGCCGGCCCCATCTCCGTCGTCCGCTGGATCTCCTTCGCGAAGGCGTCGCCGACCGGAATGGTCAGCGCGCTGAGGCACATGAGGAGAAGCGCGAGCGTGCCCGGCCGCATCTCAGCCGCGCCAGAACGCGCGGGTGAAGAGGACGAGGACGGAGAGAAGCTCCAGCCGCCCGACCAGCATCGCCGCCGCGAGCACCCATTTCGCCGAATCCGGCAAGCCCGCGAAGTTCCCCGCCGGCCCGATCTCCGGCCCGAGGCCGGGGCCGATATTGGCGAGCGCCGTCGCCGCGCCGGAAATTGCGGTGATGGGCGCGAGCCCGATCATCGAGAGGATGACCGCGAAGACGCCGAAGATCAGGAAGAAGAAAAAGAGAAAGCTCATCACGGAGGAAATCACCTCCGGCTCGATCGGGCGGCCACCGAAGCGGGGCGTGAAAACGCCGTGCGGCGATTGCAGCCGCCGCACCTGCGCATATGCGGCGGCGAAGAGCACCTGATAGCGGAAGATCTTCGCCGAGCAGACGGTCGAGCCGGAACATCCGCCGACAAACCCGAGAATGAAGATGAGCGTCACCGGAAAGGCGCCCCAGGTCGTATAGTCCGCGCTGGCGAAGCCTGTGCCGGAGATGATCGAGACGGCGTTGAAGAGCGACTTGCGGAACGGCTCCTCCGTCACCCCGTCGTCATCGATGAAGAGATAGAGCGTCAGCACCGCGACGGAGACGGCGACGACGCCGAGAAAGGCGCGCACCTGCGGGTCCTCGAAGAGCGGGCGCGGCGCGCCGCCCGCGATCTGCACGAAGCGGATGAAGGGCAGCGCGGCGAGGATCATGAAGAGGGAAGCGATGTATTCCGAAGCCGCGCCATAGGTCGCGAAGGAGGAATCCGAATTGGCGAAGCCGCCCGTCGCCAATGTGGTCATCGCATGCACCGTCGCGTCGAGCGTGGACATGCCCGCCGCCGCATAAGCGAGGAGGCACATCAGCGTGAGCGCGAGATAGACCCAGCCGATCGACTGCGCGATCTCCGCCGCCCGCGGCAGGATCTTGCCGAGCGTGTCGAAGGCCTCCGCCTTGAAGAGCTGCATGCCGCCGACCTTAAGCGCGGGGAGGAAGGCGATGGCGAAGATGATGATCCCGAGCCCGCCATACCATTGCAGGAGGCCGCGCCAGAGCAGCACGCCGGGCGGCATCCGCTCCAGCCCGGTAAAGACTGTGGAGCCCGTCGTCGTCATCCCGCTCATCGACTCGAAGAAGGCGTCCACGAACCGGGCCTCCGGCGCGCCGAAGACGAAGGGCAGCGCGCCGAAGAACGGCATGGCGAGCCAGGAGAGCGTGGTGAGGAGGAAGGTCTGCTGGATCGAGAGCCCCGCGCGCCGCCCCGCCCGGCAGGAAAGAACCGCCGCGCCGCCGAAGAAGACGGAGATGACGCCCGAAAGCGCGAAGGCCCGCCAGTTCTCCGATCCATGCGCCGCGTCGACAAGCGCCGGCGCGATCATGGAGAGGCCGAGCCCGAGGACGAGAAGGCCGGTCACATAGGCGATGGGGCGCGGGTCGAGCATCGGGCCGGAGCCTTGGCGGCGCCGCGGCGGCTGTCAAGCGCCGCGCGCGGGCGCAAGCGGGCGCTGCATCGCCGCCGCTATCGCGCCCAGCGCGAGGACGAGCCCGCCCGCGAGGAGCCCGTCGCCGACATCTCCGGTGAGATCGCCGATCAGCCCGGCGGCGACGGGCCCCGCCGTCTGGCCGAGCGCGAAGACGAGCGTGAAAAGGCTCACCGCCGCGCCCCACCCCGCCTCCGGCAGGTTGCGGCGGGAAAAGCTCGTCACCGCCCCCGGCGCCATGAAGACCGACAGCCCGAAGAGTGCGCCCGAAAGCAGCGCCCCCGCCGGCCCTAGCGGCAGAAGCGCCGGCATCAGCGCTCCGACCGCCAGCACCGCCATCACCAGCGCGAGCGGCGCGCCTGAAGAGAAGCGGGCGAAGACCGGCCGCCAGAGCCAGGGCGAGGCCGCGATGCCGATCCCGATCACCGCCCAGAGCAGCGAGACGAGCCCCGGCCCTGCACCCCGCGCCTGCATCGAGGCGACGAGGAAGGTGATGTAGACGATGTAGCCGAGCCCGAAACAGGCATAGCCCGCGATCTCCCAGCCCATCCGCCGCAGCGGCGGCGGCGCCCCCCGCGCCGGGCGCCCGGGCGGCGGGCGGAGCCGCGCGGCGGCCCAGAGGCAGGCCGGCAGGAACGCGAGCGAAAGCGCGCCGAGCCCGATCCAGGCATAGGGCCAGGCCCCTGCCCCTTCTAGCGCGAAGAGCCACGGGAGCGCCGCCGGCGGCAGCATCCCGAGCCCGCCGCCGACCCCGAAATAGACCGCGATGGAGAGCGCGTTCCGCCGCGGATCGTCCCGCCACAACAGCGCGGAAAGCGCCCCCCCGGCGATGAACGCCGCCGCGCCGCAGATCCCCGTCAGCACCCGCCAGAGCGTCAACAGAACGAAATCGGAGGAGAAGCCGGTGGCGAGCAGGAACACCGCCGTCCCCCCCGCCCCCCAGGCGAAGAGTCGCGCGGCGGAGACGCGGCGGACGAGCGCCAGCGTCCCCGCCGCGCCGATCACATAGCCGAGCGCGTTCGCCGTGTTGATCCACCCCGCCTCCGCATAGGTCCAGCCGAGATCGGCGCGCATCGCGGGCAGGATCAGCCCGTAGGCGAAGCGCGCGAAGCCGTTGGTGACGGCGACGCCGAGCGTGAGGCCGAGCAGCACGGCCCAGGGGCGGGCGACGACAGGGGCGGCGGGAGCGGTCATGGGAGCCATCCGGAAACCGCCCCTTGTCGCCGCGTCGCGCCCGCCTGTCCACAGCGCCCGTGCGGGGCTGGACATCGCCGCGCGCCTGTCGTCTCTGGGCCCATGAACCAGCGGGCGAGACCGGCCTGGGGCGCCTTCCGCCCCGATGACGCGCGCGTCGCGGCGGCGGGCGCGGCGCTGGCCCTCGCCGCCGCTTTCTGGCTCCTCGCCGCCTCCGCGATGGGCGGGGCGGATTCCTGGCTCGTGGAGCTCTGCCGCGCCGCCTTCACCGGGGAGGCGGTGAGCGCAGCGCCCGCGCCGCCCCTCTCCCCCCTCCTCTTCGTCGAACTCTGGGCGATGTGGGCGCTGATGATGGCGGCGATGATGCTGCCGGCGATGGCGGCCGTCCTCGCCCCCTTCGCGGACATCGCGGGGATCGGCGCGCGCGGCGCCCGCTTCTGGGGCCTGCTCGGCGCCTTTTCGGGCGGCTATCTCCTCGTCTGGGGCGGCTTTTCCGGCCTTCTCGCCGCGGCGCAGCTCATGCTTCGCGAGGCGCGGCTGATCGGTTTCGACGGGGCCGCCGCGCCCTTCGCCGCCGGCGCGCTCCTCCTCCTCGCCGGGGCCTGGCAGTTCAGCGCGGTCAAGCAGGCCTGCATGGTCAAGTGCCGCGCGCCGATGGCCTTCCTCATGGCGGAATGGCGCCCCGGGGCGGCGGGCGCCGCCCGGCTCGGTCTCCGGCACGGGATGCACTGCCTCGGCTGCTGCGCGGCGCTGATGGGGTTGATGTTCGTCTTCGGCGCGATGAACCTCTGGTGGATGGCGGCGATCTCGCTCTATTGCCTCGCGGAGAAGGTCGCGCCCGGCGCGGAAAGATGGGGCCGCTGGGCCGGGGCCGCGATGCTCGGCGCCGGCGCGGCGATGATCGGGATGCAGGTCTGAAGGAGACGGGAATGGCTAAGGCGGCGACGAAAGAGCGGGCGGAGGCGAAGGCCGATCGCCCCGAATGGCGGGTGAAGGGCGAACTCGCGCTCAACTGCAATTGCGACGTCTTCTGCCCCTGCGTCGTCTCGCTCGGGCAGGCGCGGCCCTCGATGGGCTATTGTCAGGCCTGGCTCGGCGTCAGGATCGACAAGGGCCGCTATGGCGACGCGGACCTTTCGGGCCTCCACGTCGCCATGCTGCTCGACATTCCGGGCCGTATGTCCGAAGGCAACTGGACCGCCGCGCTCTATGTGGACGAGCTGGCGGATGACGAGCAGTACCAGGCGCTCGAGCGCATCATGTCCGGCCGCGCCGGGGGGACGACCGGGCTCTTCACCATGCTCGTCGGCAATTTCCTCGGCGCGCGGCGCGAGGCGGTGACCTATTCGACGGACGAAGCCGGGGTCCGCACCGTCACCGCCGGGCGCGCGATCTTCGGGCAGGTGAAGCTCGTCGACGGGGCGGACAGGGGCAAGCCCGTGAACATCGAGAACACGGGCTACTGGATGGGGCCGACCGTCACCGTCGGCGTCGGGCTCAAGTCCAAGCTCAGGGATTTCGGCCGGGTCTGGAATTTCGACGGCAAGTCAGCCGAGATCTGCTCCATCGACTGGCGGGGCCCGTAAGCCCTTGGAGATCGTCCTCTACGGCGTCGCCGTCTCCGCCTTCGTCGCCAAGGTCCGCATCGCGCTGGACTGGAAGGGATTGCCCTATCGGGAAGAGACGCCGCCCGGCGGCTACGGCTCGCCCGAATACCGCGCCCTCGTGCCCGCCGGCTCCGTGCCGGGGCTGGTGGTGGACGGCCAGGCCTTCCACGGCTCGAACGCTCTCGTCGAACTGGTCGAGGAGCTTGTCCCCGCCCCGCCGCTCCTCCCCGCCGACCCGTTCGGCCGCGCCCGCGCGCGGGCCCTCCTCGACTTTCACGACAACCGCGTGGAGGCCGCCGCCCGCGCCATGTTCCCGCTGGTGAAGCGGGACTGGCGGGCGGAGCCGGAAGCGGTGGAAAGCGGCGTCGCCGCCGTGGAGGCCGCGCTCGCCCGCCTTTCCGAT
Source organism: Alphaproteobacteria bacterium (assembly GCA_030429105.1). Taxonomy (GTDB): domain Bacteria; phylum Pseudomonadota; class Alphaproteobacteria; order Rhodobacterales; family Rhodobacteraceae; genus Pikeienuella. The sequence continues at coordinate 70,648 of JAUIDE010000005.1, read as the reverse complement.
CTCGTCGCCCCCGCGCCCTTCCATCTCGGCGCGGAGCCGTCGATCGCGGACATGGCCTTCCCCGTCACGCTCCAGATGGCGGAGATGATGGGGGCGGAAATGGGCCGCCCCCTCGCCATCCCGCCCGCGCTGGACGAGTGGCGGAGGACCGCCTCAGCCCTGCCCCCGGTCGCGCGCTCGCTCGGGATCGCGCGCGGGGCGATGGAGACGTGGCTCGCCGGCTTCCGGCGGGGGTGAGGCGGGTGGCGCGAAAACTGGGATAGCCGGCTTCGAGGCGCCCGCCGGCCCCGGGCAGGATCAGCCGTCAGGCGTCAGGCGTAGCGAGACCATAAAGCGACCGAAGCGCCGGGCGCGCAGCCTTGCTATTCCAGAACGAGACCGGAGACCGAGGCGCGGATGCGGCTGTCCGTATCGTCGCTATCCGCCGAGACGGCGAGACCGACCAGCGCCATCCCCTCCGCCCCGAATGCGCGTCTCAGGTCCGCAGTCAGATCCACCTGCTCCGCATAGTCGCCCACGCCTGCCGGACGTAGCATCACCGCCATGCCGCGCTCCCCGAGATAGGGGCTCGCCACGAGCGCGTCACGGTCATAGTCGCCGCCCCAGATATAGGTCAGCGTCCGCGCGCTCGGCTCTTCCAGAATGGCGGCCACGCTTTCCCCGCGCAGTCGCTCCGCGTCGTCCGGCGGCAGGAACACCGCGTAGATCGACAGGTTCCGGTCGTCCACGCCCTTGCGCTCAAGATCCGTCGCCGGCGCGCTCTCCTCCACCCGCCAGGACCAGCGCGCCGTCCGCATGTTCCACGAATCCGGCTCCAGCATGGTGTAGATCAGCGACACCGAGTCGTCCGACACGACGTCAAGGCGCGGGCCTTCGCGATGATAGTCGTTGTTGGAAAAGATCGAGAAAGGCTGGTGCGTCCAGTCGTCGAAGCTGATCTCGTTCGCCGTCGCCGGACTGGCGAGGGCGGCGAGCATCATCGCAGTTCGAAGGGACGTCTTCATCTCCATCTCCAGAAAGCGTTCCTTTCAAAAGAAAGACCGATCCGTGGACGCGTCAACCATGCGGATCGCGCACTGGCGCCCGCCTGATCGGAGAGGGAGCCCGGTTCGCCATCGAAATCCTGACGCCCGGTGACGAGGCGGGGCCAATTCCATGAGCCGCCGCATAGATGAATGGGCGACAGGTATGGGTCTGGTCCCTTCCGCCAGTGCGCTTGCGGCTGGCAGTCACAAAACGGTCATATTTCAGAATAGTCTTTTACGCCAGATACATGGCCCCCCTGCGCACTGTGCGCACACATCCTCACCCGAACCCCTTGCCCGCCTCCGCGTCGCTCAGGCGGATCAGCCGGCTGTCCGCGACGGCCGCCTGCCGGTGCTTCACCGCCTCGCGATAGGCCGGGTCCGTGACCATGGCGAGGAAGGCGGCGGCGGAGGGGTAGTGGGCGATGAAGACATGGTCCCATCGCTCGTCCTCGGGCCCGATCAGCACCGCCTCGAATACGCCGCGCCAGAGGATCGACCCGCCGACCTTCGCGAAGACCGGTCCGCTCTCACGACCATAGGCGGCGTAGGCCTCCGCCCCGGTCGCCTCGCGCCCGTCCGGGTAATCCGCCCGCTCGCGGAGGCGGACGAGGTTCAGCATGTTGATCGGCGTCTCCCGCGGCAGCGCCTTGAAGGCGTCGAATTGCGGGCGGGTCGGGTCGATGTGCATCGCAGGCTCCGGAGACGGAAAGGGCCGCGCCATTCCGGCGCGGCCCCCCTGCCCTGTCAACCCGGACGGCTCAGAGCGCGGCTTCAAGCTCCGGCATGATCTTGAAGAGATCGCCGACGAGGCCGTAATCGGCCACCTGGAAGATCGGCGCCTCCTCATCCTTGTTGATGGCGACGATGATCTTCGAGTCCTTCATGCCGGCCAGATGCTGGATCGCGCCGGAGATGCCGACGGCGATGTAGAGCTGCGGCGCGACGACCTTGCCCGTCTGCCCCACCTGCCAGTCGTTCGGGGCGTAGCCCGAGTCGACCGCGGCGCGGGAGGCGCCGACGGCGGCGCCGAGCTTGTCCGCCACCTTCTCGACGATGGTGAAGTTCTCCTTCGAGCCGATGCCGCGCCCGCCGGAGATGACGATCTTCGCCGAGGTGAGGTCCGGCCGGTCGGAGGCCTGCACCTTGTCCTCCACGAAGGCGGAGAGCGCCGGGTCCGCCGCGGCGGAGACCGCCTCGACCGGCGCGGAGCCGCCCATCCCCGCCGCGCCGAAGCCGGCGGTGCGGATGGTGAAGACCTTCTTCGCGTCCGCTGTCTTCACGACCTGGAGCGCGTTGCCGGCGTAGATCGGCCGCTCGAACGTGTCGGCGCCCTTCACGGCGACGATGTCGGAGATCACCATCACGTCGAGCAGCGCCGCGGCGCGCGGCAGGATGTTCTTGCCGTTGGCCGTGGAGGGGGAGGCGATGTGCTCGTAGTCCCCGGCCAACGAGGCGACGAGCGCCGCGGTCGGCTCGGCCAGCATCGCGCCATAGAGCGCGTCGCCGGCGTGGAGCACCTTCGCGGCGCCCTCCATCTTCGCGGCCTCGGCGGCGGCATCGGACGGGCCGCAGACGAGGATCGTCACCGGCCCGAGGTCCTTCACCGCGGTCAGCGCCTTGGCGGTCTGGTCTACGGAGAGCGCGCCCCCGGCGACATCGGCGAGAAGAAGAACGGCCATCAGAGCACCCCCGCTTCGTTCTTGAGCTTGGAGACGAGTTCGGCGACGTCCGCCACCTTCACCCCCGCCTTGCGGGTCGCAGGCTCGGAGGTCGAGACAACGGAGAGGCGCGGGGCGACGTCCACCCCATAATCCGCCGGCGTCTTCTCATCCAGCGGCTTCTTCTTCGCCTTCATGATGTTCGGCAGCGAGGCGTAGCGCGGCTCGTTGAGCCGGAGGTCGACGGAGACGACAGCCGGCATCTTCACGGAGATGACCTGGAGCCCGCCATCCACTTCCCGCGTCGCCTTCGCCTGCCCGTTCTCGATCTCGAGTTCGGAGGTGAAGGTCGCCTGCGCCCAGCCGAGCAGCGCGGCGAGCATCTGCCCCGTCGCGTTCATGTCGTTGTCGATCGCCTGCTTGCCGCAGAGGATCAGCCCCGGCTGCTCCTCGTCCGCCACCGCCTTCAGAAGTTTCGCGACGGCGAGCGGCTCGATATCCGTGTTCACGTCGTCCGCCGCGACGATCAGGATCGCGCGGTCCGCGCCCATGGCGAGCGCCGTCCGCAGCGTCTCCTGCGCCTGCTTCACCCCGATGGAGACGGCGACGATCTCCTCCGCCTTGCCGGCCTCCTTAAGACGGATGGCCTGCTCGACCGCGATCTCGTCGAACGGGTTCATCGACATCTTCACATTCGCGAGATCGACGCCCGATCCGTCCGCCTTCACGCGGACCTTCACGTTGTAGTCGATCACGCGCTTGACCGGCACCAGCACCTTCATGCGCGTCTCTCCTTGTCGCGCCCCTCCCGGGGCGATTCACTTTGCGGCGGTTCTACGCCGCTTCCGCCTGCGGGTCATCGTCTGAATCCGGCCTTTCGGGCGCCGATTCGCCGCTCCTGTGGGTTCCGATCTATTTGACGTTAACGTAAGCGTCAATAATCAACCCTTCGCCATCGCCCCGGTTCGGACTACCGTTCCGGCTGGAGATGCGGGAGCCCACGCCATGAAACGCAAGTCAGCCGCCGACTTCGATCCTTTCGTTCTGGAACTTTTCGACGGCTACGTGCACGGCCGCGTCACGCGGCGGGAGTTTCTGGACCGCGCGGGCGCAGTCGTCGGCGCCGCCGCGGCGGCTGCGGCCTTGGCTGCGCTGTCGCCCGACTACGCCCGAGCGAATCAGGTTCCGCCCGACGACCCGGCGATCGAATTGAGACGCGTCGAATATCCCTCCCCCGAGGGACACGGAACGATCCGCGGCCTGATGGCTAAGCCCGCGGGCGCCGCCGGCCCGCTTCCCGCGGTGCTGGTCGTCCATGAGAACCGGGGGCTCAACCCCTACATTGAGGATGTGGTGCGGCGCACGGCCAAGGCCGGCTTCCTCGCCCTTGGACCGGACGGACTCTCCCCGCTCGGCGGATATCCGGGGACGGACGAGCAGGGCCGCGAGATGCAGGCGAGCCTCGACCCGGCGAAACTGATGGAGGATTTCTGCGCGGGCTTCGAGCATCTGCTGACGCATCCCGAAAGCACGGGAAAGGTTGGCGCGGTCGGCTTCTGCTATGGCGGCGGTGTCTGCAACGCGCTCGCCGCGAACTATCCGGAGATGGCGGCTTCCGTTCCCTACTACGGCCGGCAGGTCGCCGTGGAGGAGGTTCCGGCGATCCGCGCCCCTCTCCTTCTCCATTATGCGGAGAACGACCCCCGCATCAACGCGGGCTGGCCAGCCTATGAGGTCGCGCTCCGCGAACACGGGAAGGCCTATGAGGCGCATCTCTACCAGGGAACGCAGCACGGCTTTCACAACGACACGACGCCCCGCTATGACGAGGAGGCCGCCACGCTTTCATGGGAGCGGACGCTGGCCTTCTTTCGCCTTCACCTCGCCTGAGGAGGGCGCGGGGGGCTCCGTCGCGATATGGAGGGGCGGCGCCTCGCCGCGCTTGTCCACGCCGAAATAGACCGTCTGGTGCGGGAAGGGGATCTCGATGCCCCGCTCGTCAAAGATGCGCTTGCAGATCTCGTTGTAGGCGCGGCCCGTGGCCCATTGCGTGCCCGGCGCGCACTTGATCCGCGCGCGCAGCACGACTGCGCTGTCCGCCAGCGCCTGAAGGCCGAACCACTGGAGCGGCGCGAGGATGTTCGGCGCGTGCTCCGGATCCTGCTTCAGGGCGTCGAAGGCGTCATGCATCGCCAGTTTCGCCTCCGAAACATCCTCCCTGTAGGCGATGCCCATGTCCGCGACGAAGAAGGCGAAATCCTTGGTGAAGTTGGACACCATGTCGACCGAGGAGAATGGGATGATATGGAAGCAGCCCTCGACGTCCCTGAGGCTCACGGAGCGGATGGTCAGCTTCTCCACCACGCCGGTGGTCCCGTTGAGGGAGACGACGTCGCCGACATTCATCGCATTCTCGAACTGGATGAAGACGCCGGTGATGATGTCCTGCACCATCTTCTGCGCGCCGAAGCCGATGGCGAGACCGAAGACGCCGGCGGAGGCGATCAGCGGCGCGATGTTCACGCCGATCTCGGAGAGGATGAACATCGCCGAGAAGACGACGATGACGATGGTCGCGGCATTCTTGAGGAGGGAGAGCAGCGTCTCCTCCCGTGAGGTCGGGCGGGCGCCGAAATCCGGGTTCAGCCTGTAGTCGATCCATGAGGCGAGCGCGACCCAGAGCGCGAAGGTCAGGGTCAGGATCAGCGCGACAGAGACCAGCGCCGAGGTCAGCCGCGCGCCGCTCGCGCCGGAAAGCCAGCCGCCGAAATCGAACAACCCCGCCCTGTCGAGGGCGAAAGCGACGACGACGATCACGATCAGCGCCCGCGCGAGAGACAGCGCCTTCGGCACGAAGAGGTTCAGCCTTTGCTCCAGCAGCGGCAGGCGATGTCGCACCCGCTCGGGCATGTGGACGCCGCGGGCGATGGAGCGCGAGAGCAGCGCGGCGGCGATGGCGCCGGCGACTATGGCCGCAAGCACTTCGGCGGAGGCGGCGAGAACCGGCCAGATCACGCCGTCCGGCCGCGCGGCGATGACGACGAAGAGCGCGAAGAGCCAGAGGAGAACCGGAAGATGCCAGTTCGCGGCGAAAAAGCGGGCGAGGCCCCCCCGCTCTCCTTCGTGCTCGCGTTCGAGGAGCCAGGCGGCGACGGGCCGCCGCCCTTTCAGCACAAGCCGCACGGCGAGCAGGATCCCGACCAGCGCGAGCAGCGTCGAGACGGCCGCCCCCGCCGCGGAGGAGATCTGCCGCGCGGCGATAGGCGCGATCAGGAGCTGGCCGTAACCGATGATCGAAGCGATGAGCCCGAACAGCCGCGCCAGCATCTCCGCCCCCGAATTCGGAATCCGCAGGAGGCGAAGCTCCGGAGCCGACGGCGAGAGAACGGCGCGAAGACCAACCCGGACGAGCCCGATGAGAAGGAAGGCGTTGAGATAGAGCGCCTGCCGCACGCCGACCTCCCCCGCCGAGCCGATGAGCCCGAAGGAGGCGGCGTATCCAGCGCCCCAGGCGACGCCGACAATCGCCGCGTCGATCAACACGGAGACCACGACGAGCGCGACGAGGCGCAGAACGCCGCCTGAAGCCGCCTCCGCCCCTATCCGGCGAAAGCGCGGCTTCGCCAGCGTCCGGAGAACATAGTAGATCGCGACGGTCACGAAGATGACGAGGGCGAGGTCGGTGAGCGCCTGGATCAGCTCCTCGATCTCGTCGAGGCCGAGGGCGCGGAAGGCTTCGGGAGCGCGGGCGATCTCGGCCCAGAGGCCCGTCGCCGAACCCGCGGCCTGCTCGATCGCGCCCTTCGACAGCTCCGCAAGGCGACGACCGAGGGGAACAGGCTCAGGATCGGGCGCGGCTTCCGCCGCCGCCTGCTCCAGCCGCTCGATCAGCGCGGCGCGGGCGGCGTCATCCTTCAGGATCTCGGCGAGCGCGGCGGAAGGGTCCGCGTTCGTCTGCGCGGCGACAGGAACCGCAACGAGAGACAGAAGGAAAAACGCAAGCGCGCCAAGCAGTTTGAACATCCATCATCCTTTCCCGCGGCGGGCGGCCCGCCGCGTCGATCATCGTCGAGGCCGGCGCAGTGCGCTCAGCCCTCGATCTCGCGCCCGAAGCCGATCAGCCGCTCTGCGAGGCGCTCGGGCCGCTCAAGCGGCACGAGATGTCCGCAATCCTCCCATTCCTCGCGCCGGACCTCCGGCAGGAGAGCGGAAAGTTCGTCGATGACCTCCGGGTCGCGGAACACGCGGTCATGCCAGCCGGTGATCGAAAGAACTGGCAGGTCGAGGCTCGCCCAGTCGAAATTCCAGTCAGTGTTGGGCGAGTTGCGCATCAGGTTCATGTGGCCGTGCGCGGGGTCGAGCGGCTCGTAGCCGCCCTTCAGGAAGTTCGGGCGCGCCGCCGCGAGATATTCCGGGTTTACGATCAGGGGGAAGGTCGCGTCCATGAACATACGCACCCCGCCCTCGGCGACGACGATGGGCAGGGCCTCGTTCATCCAGGCGATGCGCGGCCCGATCTTTCGGAGGGTGTTGAGAAGGACGAGCCCCTCCGCATCCACCCCGGCTCTCCGCGCCTGCGCCGCGAAGAGCCCGCCGATGGACAGGCCGACAAGGATTGGCCGCTGCGGGCGCAGGGCTTCGTTGAGGCGAACGATGTCTCCCACAATCAGGTCGTTTGTGAGTTCGATCGCGGGCGAGAAGTCGCTCCCCGCCTGGCCACGGAAATTGTAGCTGAGCGTGCCGAAGCCGGCCGCGCGCAGGGCCGGGCCGATCTTCGCCTCCCAATGGTCGGTCGAACCGGTCAGGGCGTTCACAAAGAAGAAGGTCGGCGCCCTCTCGCGCGAAGGCGGCTCGTGAAGATAGAAGATGCTGTCCTGTGGACCGATCTCGAGTTTCATTGGCGTTTCCCCTCGGCTTTTCGGATCTTGCAGCCGAAGGCTACACCCCGTTCCGCTCCGGCGCCACGATGCGCTCAGCGGTTGGCGCCGGGAACCCAGAGCACGTCCCGCGCGCCGTCGTCATTGGCGGCGCGGGAGGCGACGAAGAACCAGTCCGACAGACGGTTCAGATACTTCAGCGCCGCGGTGTTAACGGGCTCGGCCGCGGAAAGTTCCGTCGTCAGCCGCTCCGCCCTGCGGCAGACTGTTCGGCAAAGGTGAAGATGGGCGGCGAGGGCGGAGCCGCCCGGCAGGACGAAGGAGCGGAGCGGCGGGATGCGCTCGTTCATCTCGTCGATTTCCCGCTCCAGCCTCTCGACCTGCCCCTCGGTCATGCGGAGGCGCGGGTACTCCGCCGTCGCGTCAGATTCCATGTCCGGAACGCAGAGATCGGCGCCGAGATCGAAGAGGTCATTCTGGATGCGGCCAAGCGCATCGTCCATTGCGCCTGCGGCGTGGAGGCGGGCGAGGCCGATGCAGGCGTTCGTCTCGTCCGTCGTCCCGTAGGCGGAAACGCGAAGGGCATGTTTCGGCACGCGGGCCCCGTCGCCGAGCGCGGTGTCGCCGCCGTCGCCGGTGCGCGTGTAGATGCGGTTGAGAACGACCATCTCAGCCCCCCTGCCGCGCAAGAACCGCCGCGAGGATCAACACGACCGCGATCGCCTGTGTGACGATGCGGAGCCGCATGATCTTGTTGGCGTACTTTCTGTTGAACTCTCCGCCCTTGGCAAAAGAGAACACCCCGACCGCGAGAACGGCGAGGACGACGAGACAGGCGGCGATCGCCGCATAGAAGAGCGTGGTGGCCATGCCGGTTACCTAGCGCGAAGCGAGGCGAATGGCCAGCGCGCGGGAAAGGGGAATGGTCGGAGCGAGAGGATTCGAACCTCCGGCCCTCTGCTCCCAAAGCAGATGCGCTACCAGGCTGCGCTACGCTCCGACCGGGCCTCAATACCCCTTTCGCGCCCGGCGGGAAAGCCCGCGATCAGAGCCCGGCGAGCCAGGCGGCGAAGAGCGCGGCGCCCTTCGCCTTGTTCGCCGCCCAGTCCGCCGCGGCGCCCTCGTCCGCCGCGTCAGTGACGTATTTCAGGCAGCGGAAAGGCACTCCGGCGCGGATCGCGGCCTTTGCGAGCGCATAGGCCTCCATGTCCACGAGGTCGCAGGCGAGTTCCGGCCTCGCGGCGGCGAAATTGTCCCCCGTGCCGACGACCGGCCCTTCCGCCCAACGCAGCACCGGCGGCTCCCGATCCCCGAACGTCTCGCCGAGGGCGAGGCCGAGGGGGCGGATGTCCATGTCCCTCTGCGCCGCCGCGCCGGCCTCGATCAGCCCGGAGAGGCCGGGAGTCACCGCCCCGGCCGTGCCGTAGTTCACGGCGATGGGCGGGCGCGAAGCGGCGAAGGCGGCGGCGGCGGCGAGGGCGGCGTTCACCTTGCCGACGCCGGTATAGATCACGCGGTGGCCAGGAACGGCCGAGGCCGGCAATTCGTCCTCCAGCGCCACGAAGATCAGAGCGCCCTGCATCGTTCCTCCCATAACCGTTCCGCCATGCGCTCGGCCTCCGCCAGCGTTCCCGCCCCGGCGACATGGAGCGCCGCGCCTGCAGTGGCGAGGACGACGGCGCGCGCGAACCCGTCCTCCGCCGCGCCGGACCAGAGCGCGGCGAGCGCCGCGGGGCTCGGCGCCGCGCCCTCCTCCCGCATCCTGCGCGGCGCGATCTCCTCCGTCGCCGGTGCCTCGTGCGCGAAATCGCCCTCCGGCCGGAAGCCGAAGAGCGAGACCGCCTTGCCCGGATGCCTCTCGAACTCCCCGCCCCCGCCCTTCAGCACGCCGACCGCCTTCTGCCCGAGTAGCCGCGCCGCGTCCGCCTGGAGCGCGCGGTAGGGCGGATGGAACACGCCCTGCACGCTGGCCGGGGATCCCGTGGGATTGAGCGCGCGGAGCGCCGTGTTGACCGGCGAGCGGAGGCCGAGCACCTCCCTGAGCCGCAGGAGGCGCAAGGCCTCCCCGTCCAGCGCAGCCAACGGGACATAGGCGATCCCCTCCCCGGCCAGCGCGGCGCGCGTCGCCTCCGGGCTCTCGGCGACGGGAACGCCGAGAGCCTCGGCCCCGAGGCGCGTCGTCACCGGATGGTCGAGATGGGAGTTCCAGCCATGCAGAATCACAGGCCGGCCCGAAGCCGCGACCAGCCGCGCCGCGAGAAGGAAGAGCGGCAGGCCGCGCGTGCGCCCCGCGGCGTAGGAGGGCCAGTCCACCGCCGCGCCAATGCCGGCCCAGTGCGGGAGCCGCGCGCGGAGCGCCTCGACGAAGCCCGCGATCTCCTCCGCGCTCTCGCCGCGATACCGCATCAGCATGAGGAGCGCCCCCGTCGCCTCCGGCGCGGCCTCGCCGGCGAGAATGGCGGCGAGCGCTTCCCGCGCCTCCTCCCGCGTCAGGCCGCGCCCACGGGACGGCCCCCGCCCCATGGCGCGCACCTGCGCCGCGATGGCGTTCCCGGCCACGCGCGCCGCCTCAGCCGGGCTCATTCGCAGGTCCAGACCGGATCCAGGATCGCCGGATGGCGGACGGCGGCGCCGCGCCTGAGCCCCTGCGCCGCCGCCTCGCCCGCATTGACCTCGAGCGCGACCTGCGCGGCGCAGCCGGAGGGGATCGACTCCTCCGAGAAGGGCGTGGTGTTCTCAGCGATCCCGCAAATCACGCCGCGCCGGCTGATGAAGACTATGTCGAGCGGCAGAGGCGTGTTCTTCATCCAGAAGGCCATCGGCTGCGCCTCGGGATAGACGAAGATCATGCCGGCGTCCCTCGGCATCTCCTCCCGGAACATCAGGCCGCGCGCACGCTCTTCCGGGTCGTCGGCGATCTCGACGCGGTAGCTGACGTCGCCCTTGTCCGTGCGGATGTCGATCCGATCCGGGGCGCAGGCCCCTTCTCCCGCCGCCCCCGAAGCGACGAGGGCGATGAGGCCGGCGACGCCGGCGGCGAGCCGCCCGGCGCCGATCAGTCGCCCCCCGCGATCACGAGCGGCATCGCGTCCCAGGCGCAGACCTCGGAGGCCATGCGCCCGCGCGGCCCGTCGGCGACACGGACCGCGATCGCCTCGCCGGGCGCGAGATCGGGCAGGCCGGCTGCGCGGACAAGCTCCATGTGGACGAAAACGTCCGCCTCGTCGCCGAAGATGTTGGCGAAGCCGAAGCCCTTCGCCCGGTCGAACCACTTGATGCGCGCAGCGCACCAGCCGGAGGCGTTGGTGAGCTCCGCGAGCACTTCGGTCGGCTTGGCGGGTTTCGGCGGCTCCGGCGCCGCGACCACCGCCGCAATCGTAGCCGGCTGTTCCACTTCGAGGACGACATGCGCCTGCCGACCGCGATCGCCGCGATAGGCGGTAAGGCGGATCCGTGCGCCGTCAGCCACGGAAGTGAGATTCGAGCGGCGAAGGCAGTTGGCGTGCAGAAGCACGTCGCCTCCGCCATCGTCGGTGGCGACGAAGCCGTAGCCTTTTCCGGCGTCGTACCACTTTACGCGGCCCAGCACCTCCTCGGCGTCGCTCGTCATCGTCTCGCTCAAACCGTCACCCCACCGGACGCAAATCCGAAAACCCGCAAAATCTTGGTGTATCGAAACACCTGCGGCTTCCTCTGGTCAAATATTCCCCTCGCCGTAAGGTGGCGTCAATAGCCGATACGGGCGGAAAGGGTGAGCGGACAGAAATGATTCGCGTCATGATTGCAATCGGGTGCGTCGCGATGCTGACGGCCTGCGCAGCGCCGGGCGCCGGCGTCGGCGGCCTGAGCGGGCCGTCTCCGGCCGACCTCGCCCGGCTCGCCGCGCCGGAGGCGCCGCCGACCTATGAGGCGAAGACGGCCGCGGAGGCGCGCCTCGCGGGGTCGCGGGCCGCGGAGGCGGCGGGTCGGATCGCTGCGGAAACAGGCCCGCGGCGGGTCCAGGTCGCGGCGGCGCCCTGGCTCCGCGCCTCGCCCGAGGGCGCGGCCTTCCTGGCCGCCGCCTTCCCGCGCGCGCTGGCGCGCGGCGCCCCGCCCGCCTCCTGCCCCGCCGCCGCCGCCTCTCCGCCCGCGCCGGACGCCGCGACGGCGGCCGAAGCCGCGCTCACCGCCTGCCTTGCGCAGCTGGAACGGCGGGGCGCGGAGCCCGAATGCGGCTGCCGCGTCGTCGCGGCGGACGGCGCGTTGCTCGCCCCGCTCGAAAGCTTCGCCTTCGCGCCAGCCGTCTCCGCCTTCCTGATTGGCCCCGAAGGCGCGCGACGCCTTGTGGCGGAGGCGCTGAAGCCGATGGGCCGGGCGGAGATCGTGAGTTTTCGCGATCTCACGGGCGAGAAGGCGCGCGCCGCGCTCGTCGACGAATCGGCGGAGTTCGCCTTCCTCGACAAGCCGGAAGCGCGCTGGCGCGGCGAGCGGCAGCCCTTCGGCTGGCGCCGCGGGCGGCTCGCGGAACGCCTTAGTCTGACCGGGCCGTCGGGCGAGCGGCTGACGCTCCTGATCGGGGTGGAGGCGCGGGACGCCTTCGCCGAGTGAGACGGACCTTGCGGAGTTGCGCCGCGCCGGTCCACCGTCGTCGAAAGACAGGCAGGCGGAGCGAGACTCATGTTCCAGACTTTCGAGGCCCCGGGCGCGGCGGCGGACCGGAGCGCGCGGCTCTCGCGCCTCCGCGCGGAACTGGCGCGGAGGGGGCTGGACGGGTTCCTCGTCCCGCGCGCCGACGCGCATCAAGGCGAGTATGTCCCGCCCTCCGACGCGCGGCTCGCCTGGCTGACAGGCTTCACCGGCTCGGCCGGCGTCGCCGCCGTGCTGGCGGACAGGGCCGCCCTCTTCGTAGACGGGCGCTACACGCTCCAGGCCGCGCAGCAGGCGGATGGCGCGCTCTGGTCGCTCCAGCCGCTCCATGAAGCTCCTGTCGGCGCGTGGGTCGCCGGAGCAGCGAAGACGGGCGCGAAGATCGGGTTCGACCCGTGGCTTCATGGCGCCGCGGAGGTCGAGGCTCTCAAGTCACGGCTGGCCGCCGCCAGGATGGAAGCCTCGCCGACCGACGGCAACCCGCTCGACGCGGTGTGGGAGGACCGCCCCGCCCCGCCCGCAGCCCCCATCCGCCCCTATCCTGACGCGCTGGCCGGGAGAAGCGCGGCGGAGAAACGGGAGATCGTCGCCGCCGCCATTCGGGCGGCGGCGGCTGACGCAGCGGCGCTCACCCTGCCGGACAGCGTCGCCTGGCTGCTAAACATTCGCGGAGACGACCTGCCGCGGCTCCCCGCCCCGCTCGTCTTCGCGCTGATCGACGCGGCTGGCGCTGTCACGCTCTTCCTCCGGCCGGGACAGGAGGCGGAGGGATTGCGCGAGCATCTGGGCGAGGGCGTCGCCATTCGCCCACGGGACGAGTTCGAGGCGGCGGTAGGCGGCTTCGGCGGCAAGACGCTGCTGCTGGACGGGCAGAGCGCCCCCTTCGCCCTCTTCCGCGCGGCGGAGGCGGGCGGCGCCCGGATCGTGAAGGGGGACGATCCTTGCCGTTTGCCGAAGGCCATCAAGACGGAGGCGGAAGCTGCAGGCGCCCGTGAGGCGCATCTGCGGGACGGCGCGGCCATGGCCCGCTTCCTCTGCTGGCTCGACCGGGAGGCGCCGGGCGGCGCCCTCACCGAGATCGCCATCGCGAAGCGGCTGGAGGCGGAGCGGCGCGCGACCAACGCGCTGATGGACATCAGCTTCGACAGCATCGTCGGCTCCGGCCCCAACGGCGCCATCGTGCATTACCGGGTCACCGAGGCGACGGACCGGCGGCTTTCGCCGGGCGAGCTGATGCTGATCGATTCCGGCGGGCAATATCTCGACGGGACGACGGACATCACCCGCACCGTGACGGTCGGCTTCCCGCCCGAGGGCGCCGTTCGCGCCTTCACGCTCGTCCTGAAGGCGATGATCGCGGTGACGCTGGCGCGCTTCCCCGAGGGGACGACGGGGCGGGACATAGACACGCTCGCCCGCGCGCCGCTCTGGCGCGCCGGGCTCGACTATGACCACGGCACGGGACACGGCGTCGGCGCCTATCTCGGCGTCCACGAGGGGCCGCAGAGCCTTTCGCGGCGAGGGACGGTCCCGCTCCGGTCGGGCATGATCTGCTCGAACGAACCCGGCTATTACCGCACTGGCGCATTCGGAATCCGGATCGAGAATCTCGTGCTGGTCGAGGGGCCCACTGTTCCCGAGGGCGGGGAGCGCCCGATGCTCGGATTCGAGACGCTGACGTTCTGCCCCATCGACCGCCGCCTCATCGACCCCGCGCTGCTGGACCAGGCGGAGCGCGACTGGCTGAACGCCTATCACGCGCGGGTCGAGGCGGCCCTCTCCCCGCTGCTGAGCGAGTCGGAGCGGGTCTGGCTCGGGAGGGCCTGCGCGGCGATCTAGGTGAGGCCAAAGCTAAAGCCAAAAAATCGAATGCTGGAAGCCTAAATTGGCCTTCCACTAAGCCACTCCAGCATGCCTTCTTCTTGTCAGACAGACGAAGGAGGCGAACATGGATGACCGGACGAACCTGAGTATTAGCCGGCACGCCGCAAGACGCTGCGGTCGGCGCGACATGATCGGGCAGCTGCTCGACCATGCCGACAGGGAGACGCATGTCGGCGGCGGCGCTGTCGCGCTCAGCATCAGCCGCCGAGCCGCGGCGGCGATGGGGAACCCGCGCTTCGCCCGCTATGCGGCCGTGATCACGGAGGGAACGCTCGTCACGATCCTACCGATCCATGACGGCCCCGCCGGGCGGCGCTACCGCCGCGGCGTGAAGTGAGGGATGGGACGATGCGCAAGGAGCGAATTGAGCCCACGGAACGCAAAAAACTCACCAACCGAGTGAGGCAAAAGAGGATAGCAGAGGTCGCCGCTTTGCTGAAAGACGGCAAACGCAAACTGGAAGGTGACCAGAGACTCGAAGCCGCCCTGATGGTCTCCCAGCTCTACCAGGAAGTAAGGAAGGCGAAGCTGACGGCGGAAGTCGCGCCGACTTGCGAAAACGAAAAGGTTAGCGGTGAAGGCGCTTTCCGCATCGCCCGTTGGAAACTTCATGACCGTATTGAAGTGGTGAATGCGGAGGCGCGATCAAAGTATCCAAAGCATGGCCCCACCCCGCTCAAGAACGCCGCCACCTATCTTAGGCTTGTCGCAGCCCTCGCCGGGATTATCGGGCGGGACCGGGATGAGACGCAGATAGAACTTCTTGAACGCGCCGGACTGGCAAAGGAGATTGGCCCCGTCACCGAGGACGAGGCGAACCCGGCGCTTCGCCTCTCCCGCTTGCTGCAAGACCTCGTTCGCGATCTCGCAGTTTCGCTCGATATTCAATCGCTTTGGACCGAAGCTGAGTCGGTAAGCGCAGGGTGGGACCCATATGGCGCGCCAGTCGCAATGGCGCTGGAAGAAAGCATCGAATCGGATGCTTTCCGTGTTTCCCCTGCTGGCCGATTCTATCCGGTTCTTTTCGATGGCGGTGTCCCTCCATTTCCAGCGATCCGGATAGCCCGCATACCATTCGGCCAGCTGCGCGGCGAATTTGTTGTGAGGACATCCTTCGATGACGAGCACGGAACCGTCGCGCCGGGCGTCGTTACTGCATACTGGGACCTTCACCTCGCGATAGCGCCGACCGGGCCGCTTTCCGCCAGCGCGTATTTCATGCGCAGTTGTCTTGACGAGCTTAGACTTGAAGCTCCAATTTCTAAGACACTAGTAGCAAAGAGCACCTTGTCAGATTTTGAATATTTCTCCAATGAAATGACTTGGTCTGGTCAAAATTCATTCGATGAGCCATGTTGCAATGACGTAAATTTCTCAGAATCATTCGAATTAGCTTGGTCGAGATTAGTGAAGCAGAACAAGTCTCCCGCTTCATCTGCCTTCTTCAGGCCATCCCGCAGTGCGAACCAATTGGATGGCGACGAGACCCCGACCGACACCTATGAATATCTTCGCTTCAACCCCGTCTCTCCCCGATCCGTGCAGGACTGGCTGATCGACGACCTCTCCTACGGCGACGGTCCTGACCATCGCAAATCCGAGCCGGTCAACCTGCCTTGGGAGACCCGCCGCACGCTCTGGAGCCCGCGCGGGACGCTCGCCTGGCATGTCGAGGCGGGGCTCCATGACGGAAGCATCGAGGCCGCGCTCAGGGACTGGGTCGCGGACTATCGCGCCTCGCTCGCCGACTTTACCGGAAGCCGGCGCGCGCAGGCGGAGGCGGACGAGCAGGCGTTGCGCGAGCGATGGCGCGCGCGGCGGGAGGCGGAGGCTTTGCAGACTGCGACCAAGGAAGGGAGTTCGTGATGAACCGTGCGGATTGGGCGGCCCGGCTTGAGGCCGATGAGAAGACGCTCGGCTTCGCCGACGGCTACAAGCTGCTTTATTCCTCATGGGCGACGCTGGGGACGGCGCGGGCCGCCTTCATCTCGCTCAATCCGGGCGGGCGGGTTCCGGCAGGGGCGGAGATGCGCGTCGTCTCGGACGAGCGCGGGAACTCCTATGAGGTCGAGCGGCATACGACGCAATCACCGATCACCGGACAATTCCTCCGCCTCGCAGACTTCATCGGCCTGAAGCCTGCCGAGATACTGACCGGCGTCGCCATGCCGTTCCGGAGCGACGACTGGGAAGGGGTGGGCGTGGGCCAGAAGCGCGGCGGGCTCGCGTTCGGGCGGGCGTTCTGGAAGGAGGCGCTGTCGCGGAAGGAAATCCGGCTCGTCATCGCCTGTTCCGACGAGGCGGCGGAAATCGCGAGGGAGGCGATAGGCGCGCGGCTCGAAGCGAAGTTTTCATCCGGCTGGGGTTCCGTCAGCCTCCGGCGTTATCGAGCGCCGGACGGTCGGATCGTCGCCCGGCTTCCCCATCTTTCTCGCTTCCGGCTCTTCGGACGACCTGAAGCGGAAGCCCCGCTCCGTCGTCTGCTGGCCCCCGGCTAACCGGGACTGCGCGGCGCTATGGCCTTCCGGCCTTGCCATCCCTCAACCCTTTGTTAGCCTCCCGCAGCGCAGAAAGCGCCTTGGACCGCAGGAGTGACCGCATTGAGCGCCATCGACCCCTTCGACCGGCTCGTCGCCGGGCTCGACGGGCTCCGGGAGGGGCTGCGCGTCGCCGTCGTCTATAACGGCGACAAGGAGGCGCAGGGCGCGGTGATCCACAAGGGGCGCAATCCGCGGTCCGAAAAGTCTTACAAGCCCGTCGCCAAGGACATAAGGAACGGCCTCCGCGCCGCCGGCTTCCGCCATGTCATGCTCCTGCCGGACGACCTGACCCTGCCCGACCGGCTGCGGGAGGAGCGGATCGATCTCGCCTGGCTAAACACCGCCGGGATGCAGGGTTATGACGCCATCGCCCACGCCCCCGCGGTGATGGAGCTGGCGGGAATCCCCTATGTCGGCCATCGCCCGCTTCTCGCGCTCACCCTCGATTCGAAGCAGGTCTTCAAGCGGGAGGCGCAGGCGCTCGGCCTCCCGACCCCGCCCTTTCTTGTCTGGGACGGGGTGCGCGGGCGCCTCGAGCTTGAGGACCCTGCCTTCCGGCGCGCCTTCGACGGCTGGGAGGGCGGCTTCGTCGTCAAGCCGGTGATCGGCCGCGCCTCCCTCAACGTCCATCATGTCGCGGCGAGGGAGGATGTGCCCGGAGTAGTAGAGGCCGTCTATCGCGAGACGCTGAACCAGGTGCTGGTCGAGGCCTTCATGGATGGACCCGAGTACTGCGTGGCCGTCTCCGGCCCGGTCGTCGTCCGCGGCGGGCGCCCGGAGCGGGGCGCCGAGCCCTTCGCCTTCTCCGCCGTCGAGCGCCGCCTCGCGCCAGGAGAGGCGATCTTCATCTCGATGGACCTGAAGCCGATCGACGGCGGCCGCGCCCGCGCGCTCCCGCCTGGCGATCCGGTACGAGAGCCGCTCCTCGCGCTCGCGCGGCGCGTTCACGACGATCTCCAGATTCGGTGTCTCGTGCGGCTCGACGTGCGGGCGGACTCGGCGGGGCGGCTCCATATCCTCGAGGCGAACCCGAAGCCCGATCTGAAGCGCCCGGACGAGCGCGGAACGAGCCTTGTCTGCCTCGGCCTCGGGTCGGAAGGGATGGACTACGAGGACCTACTGCTCTCCCTTCTGCTTGATCGGCTGGACCATTATTTCCGCAACCGGCCGAGCGTCGTCGCCCATCTCGAGAGGCTGATCGAATGAGGCGAGGCGGCGGGCTCCGCGGCGCCGCTGCGGCGGGGCTGACGGCGCTCTTCTCCCTTGCGCTCCTCGTCTATGTCGGCTGGGGCGAGGCGAAGCGGGGTTGGCCGCGCTTCGTCGAGGAAAAGGCGGCGGCGGAGGCGGAGGTGCTCGCCGCCGCGCTCGCCCCACATCTTGCCGCCGGCTTGCCGCTTAGCGCCTTCCCCGGCTTCGCGCAGATCGCCGAGCCGATTCGCGCCGCCGATCCCGCAATGGCGGGCATCGTGTTGCGAGGGCCGGAAGGCCGGACGCTCTTCGCCGCGGGTGAGGCCGGAGAGACGGCGCGGCCGCCGCCCGGCGCAAGAGAGACGCGGGAGACGGAGACTCGGCTTCTCGTGACTCTCCCTCTCGCGGGGCGCTTCGGCGCGGCGGGCGCGCTTGAGTTCAGGCTCGACCGGGAGGCGCTCGCCGCGCGCGCCTCCCGCCCCCTTCCGGCGCTCGCGGCGCTGGCCGGGGGGCTCGCCCTCGCCGTCTTTCTCTATGCGCTGCGGGAAGGACGGCGGCGGCGGCTCTTCGCCGCCTTCGCCGCCGCCTTCGTCATCGCGGCCACGGCGGTGACGGGCAGCCTCGCCGCGCTCTACGCCGAAGGCGCGGCGGCGCGCGCAAAGGCGATTTCGGAATCGCTCGCCGGGCGGGTCGGTCCGCTCTTCGCCTATGGGCTCGACCTTGACGATGTGAACGGGCTCGATGCGCTCCTCGGCGAATACGCCCGCGCGAACGCGGATGTCGCGGCGGTAGGCCTCGTCGTCGGCGGGGTCGTCGCCGTCCATGACGAGGCGGGCGCAGTGGGCCGGCCCTGGCGGGCTCCGCCCGGCGCGCTCGAATACCGGGCTCCGCTTCCGGCCGGGGCGGAGATCGCGGTTGCGCTGCCGGCGACGGTCGTCTGGCGCGCAGTCTTGCGAAGCGTCCGCAATTTCGCCGCCCTCCTGATCGCCTCGGGCCTCGTGGCGGCGACCGCCTTCGGCTTCATCCGTCGCGGGGCGGAGGAGGAAGGCGGGGCCGATCCGCGGTTCGCCGCGCTCCGTCCGGCCTTCTTTCTCGCCGTCTTCGCGGATTTCCTGACTGCGGGCTTCCTGCCGCAGCTGGCCGAGCGATCGGCGGCGGAGGCCGGGGCGAGCGGCGGCGCATCCCTCGTCTTCAGCGCATACTTCGCCGCCTTCCTTCTCGCGCTCCTGCCTGCGACGGCGCTTTCCGCGCGGCTCGGGGCGCGACCCGTCACCCTGCTCGGCGCGCTACTCGTCGCGCTCGCCAGCGCGATCCCCGCTCTGGCGCCCGGCTTCTCGCCGCTCCTCGGCGCGCGCGCGCTGGCCGGGGCCGGGCAGGGCCTCCTTCTGATCGGGGTGCAGGCGGCGCTTCTTTCGGCGCCGCCCGGCGGCCGGACCCGCGCTGCGGCGGTGATCGTGCTCGGCTTCAACGGGGGCATGATCGCGGGGGCGGCGATCGGCTCGCTTCTCGTCGCGGACCTCGGGGCCGATGGCGTCTTCCTCATCGCCGCCGCAGCGGCGCTCATCGTCGCCGCGCTGGCGCGCGCGCTTCCCCGTTTGGAGGTGGGCCGGCGGGATGCGGGAGGCGGGCCGCGGCTCGCCGACCTGCCGCGGGCCTTCGGCTCCGCCGGATTTCTTGGCGCTCTCCTGCTGGTGGGCGCGCCCGCGAAGGCGGCGCTGACCGGCATCATCGTCTTCGCGGCGCCGCTCCATCTCTCTGCGCTGGGCTGGACGGCGGAGGAGATCGGGCAGATCCTGATGCTCTACGCCGTTGGCGTTCTCCTCGCCACCGGGCCCGCCGCGCGCTGGGCGGATCGGACCGGGCGCGCCGGCGCGCTGCTCTTTCTCGGCGGGGCGGGCGCGGCGGTCGGGATCGCGGCGATCGGCGCGCCGGCCATCGTCGAGACGGGCTCCGGGGCGGCGACGGCCCTGGCCCTCGCCGGCGTGTTCCTGACCGGCCTGGCGCATGGCTGCGTAAACGCCCCCGTGATCGCCTATGTGGCCGAGAGCGGCGCGGCGGCGCGGCTCGGGGCGCCGACGGCGACCGCGCTCTATCGGATTGCGGAGCGGGCGGGGCACGTCGCGGGCCCCGGCCTCGCCGCGGCGGCGCTGGCGGCGGCGGGCGGCGGCGGCGGTTTCCTCTGGATCGCCGGCGCCATATTCGGCCTCACCTGCCTTTTCGGCCTCGTCGCCGCCCTCGCCGGGCGGAGGGCCGGGGCATGAGAGCCGCCACCCTTCTGATCTTGCTGGCGCTGGCCATCCTGACGCCGCGGACAGAGGCATCCGAACGGCTCGGCGACTGGTTCAGGATCGCGCCGGAGGCCG
Organism: Alphaproteobacteria bacterium; assembly: GCA_030429105.1. GTDB lineage: Bacteria > Pseudomonadota > Alphaproteobacteria > Rhodobacterales > Rhodobacteraceae > Pikeienuella. The sequence continues at coordinate 50,484 of JAUIDE010000005.1, read as the reverse complement.
CCGCGCTCTGGGTGGCGGACCTGCCGGACCCGGCGGACGAGATGCGCGTGCGGCTGCGCCTCAAGGACGCGCCCGAGCCCTCTCGCCTCATCTATGTCGTCTATCCTCGGAAGTCCTCCGCCTATGACATCGCCATGACCACGCTGCTCGAGGCCTTCGCCGCCCGCGCGGACCCGCCCGGGATCATCGCCGTGAACTTCGCGAAGGACCCGGCGCGGGGCGAGGCCATCCTCCGCGAGGCGACGGCCGGAGGCGCCGCGCTCGGCTTCGCGATGGGCTCGGAAACCGTCGAATGGCTTACCGCGCGGACGGCTGAGCCTCCCCTCCCCTTCGTCACCATTTGCGCCAAGGATCCGGTGCCGCTCGGCCAGATCGGCGGTTATCGGGAGGGGAGCGGGCGAAACATCGCCTTCACGTCTCTCAACCTTCTCGTCGACGTGCAGGTCGAGCATCTGAAGCTTCTGAAGCCCGGCCTGAAAGGCGTGGCGATCCTGACTGATCAAAAAAACGTCAGCGCCGTGGAGACGCAGGCCCGCCCCATCGCAGAGGCGCTCCGCCAGATCGGGGTCGAGGCGGTCGAGGTCGCGGTCCGCGGCCCGGAGACTGCGCGGGCCGATCTGGAGCGTCTGCTTCCGGCGGCGCTGGAGCGGCTGCGCGCCGTCGATCCGGAGTTGCGGGAAAGCCTGATCTGGATCACCGGCGCAACCGCCGTCTTCGCGGAGATCGGGGCGATCAACCGGCTCGCCGGCGTCGTTCCGGTGCTGTCCGTCGCACCGGAGGTGGTGCAGGCGGGCGAGGAGAGCGCAGCGCTCTCAATCGGCGTCAGCTTCGAATCGAACGCGCGCCTCGCAGCCTCCTACGCCTTCAAGGTGCTTTCGGGGGAGGCGGCGGCGGGGGAACTGCCTGTGGGAGTCGTCTCTCCTCCCGACATCGCGATCAATTTCCTTCACGCGCGGCGGATCGGCCTTTCAATCCCGTTCTCGCTCTTCGAGGCGGCGAGCGCGATCTACGGGCCGGAAGGGGAGCCCGCGCGGGTGAACGGGCGGAGCCTTCCGCAGGGCGGCTGAGGCTGCGCGACCGGCGGACGCGCTTTATCGCGCGCCTTTCGCGCCTATCTCTCCCGAGGGACGATCCGACAGGATGAGGAGAGCACAGAATGGCGAGACTTCCGTTCACCCGTCGTGACATGCTTCTCGCGGGCTCCGGCCTCGCCGGCGCCGCGCTGATCACGGGAGGCTCGGGGCTGTTCGCCCCGCTCCGCGCAGAGGGGGTCGAGCCGACGCCGACCATGCGCGGCGGCGCGAACAATTACCGGCCCGGCGCGCCGCTCGTGGAGCGGATCGGCGGCGGCGGCTTCCTGATGACGGGCACGGTGCGCCGGGCGGGGGACGGGGCGCCGCTCGAAGGCGTGCGCATCCAGATCTGGGCGCACACCACCGAAGGCCATGAGCGCGACTGGGAGAGCCACGGCGCCACCCTGACCGACGCGAACGGCGAGTTCCGCATGGACATGCCGCAGATCGTGCCGGCCTTCGGGCAGCCGCACGGCCACCTCGCCTATGACGCGGAGCACGGTCGCGGCGGGTTCGAGACCGTGTTCCTCCGCCCCGTCATGGCGAGCGCGCGGGAGACGACGCTCAGCGCCCATTTCGTGCTGAAGCCCGTTTGACCTTATGCCCCGGCTCCGCGCGGCGCTGATCTGGGCGGCGGTCGCCGCGGCCGCTCTCGTTCCCCTCGCTCTTGCCGCGGCGAGCCCGCTGCTTGCGTGGCGGGAGCCGGTCTACATCGTCGCCGGTTTCGCAGGAGTCGCGGCGCTCGCCATGCTGCTCTTCCAGCCGCTCCTGGCGCGGGGATACCTGCCGGGGCTGCCAGCACCGCGTGGGCGCGCCGTGCACCGATGGGTCGGGGCGGGAATTGTTGCCGCAGTCGTCGTGCATGTCGGCGGCCTCTGGCTGACGAGCCCACCCGACGTGATCGACGCGCTCCTTCTCCGCTCGCCCACGCCCTTCTCACTCTGGGGCGTCATCGCGATGTGGGCCATGATCGCGACGGCGCTGGTCGCGCTCGTTCGAAGGAAGCTGAGGCCGGCCCTCTGGCGCTTGGTCCATCTGTCGCTCGCCGCGTTGATCGTGGCGGGCGCGGCGGCGCATGCCCTCCTGATCGAGGGGACGATGGAAACGATCTCGAAGATCGCGCTCTCGGCGTTCGTCCTGGCTGTTGCGGCGAAGGCCATCGTCGACCTTCGCCCCTGGCTCGCGCTGACCCGCCGGAAGACCTGACCCTCAGGCGTCCCGCTTCGGGGCGGCGGCAGGATCGACCGCGCGAGGCCGCGGCGGCGCGGCTGCCATTTCCGCCTCGATGCGCTCCAGATGACGACGCGAGGGCCCGTCCTCGGAGCCCTTCGCCGCGACCGTCTCGCGGAACGCCTCCGCCGCCTCGCCGAAACGCCGCTCCGACATGAGCGCGAAACCGGCTTCGTAGCGCTCCGCCCATTCGAACCCGGGGGCCACGCGGCCGTTCTCGTCCCGCGCGGCAAGCAGCTCGTAGAGCGTCGTCGGCTCGTCCTTGCCCTTCACCTTCGCCACGTCCACGCGGCGGGCGCACATGTCGTATTTCACCAGCTCCCAGCACTCGCCGGAGATGAGGATGCGCGTCCCGTAAGTCCGGTTCATGCCTTCGAGCCGGGCGGCGAGGTTCACCGGGTCGCCGATCACGGTGTAGTTCAGCCGCTCCTCGGAGCCGAAATTGCCGACGACGACGCGCCCCGTCGTCACCCCGATCCGAAGGCGCGGCGCAGGGAGGCCCCTCGCCGTCCATTCTTTCCTGAGCCGGTCCATCTCCTCCTGGCAGTCGAGCGCGGCGAGGCAGGCGTGGAGCGGATGATCCTCGTCATAGGCGGGGGCGCCCCAGAACGCCATCACGCCGTCGCCCATGAACTTGTCTATCGTGCCTTTCCGCCCCTCGATCGCCCGGCTCATTGCGCCGAAATAATCGGCCAGCAGCGGGGCGACGCGGTGGCCGAGCCGTTCGGAGATCGTGGTGAAGCCTTCGAGGTCCATGAACATCACGGTCATCGTGCGCCGCTGCCCGCCAAGCTCCGCCACCACGTCCCGGTCATGCAGGGCGCGGACGAGGTCCATCGGGATGTAGCGGCGGAAGGAGCCGAGGCCGCGCGCCATCCGCCCCACGGCATCGGAAAGCGCCGCAACCTCCACAACCGCGCTATCCACCGGGCGGACGGCGTCGAGATCAAAACGGGCGACCTTCTCCGTCTCCGCCACAAGCGAATCGAGCGGGCGGACGAGAAGCGAGCGCGAGATGAAGAGCGCGGAGAGGCCGACGAGGGCGAGCAGCGCGCCGACGATGAGGGCAAGCCGCGCCTGGTTCGCATTGATGACGCCCATGAAATCCGCCTCCGGAATCACGGTGCCCACGATCCACCCCTCCCGCGCCGCGGGCGCGAGTGAAAGGAAATGCCGATCCCCGGCCAGATCCTCCGCGACGATCTGCACGGGCTCGGCCACGGTCGCGAGGCTGAGCCCGCCAGCGGTGATCCCCTGCGCAGCGAGGGCGAGCATCGGATGGTTGCTCTCCTTGAGCGGTCGAAGCTCCGGATCCGAGCCGTTCGCCGAGAGGCGCGTCACTTCCGAAGCCTCGCCGAAGGCGACGAGCCGCCCCTGCCGGTCCGCGAGGAAGGCGCCGCCGGAGCGGAGCGAGGGCAGGCCGGCGAGATAGCGGGAGATGCGCTCTAGCTCGATGGCTATGGAGACGACGCCTATCCGCTCCCCCGTCGCGGCGCGCTCGGCCGTCACTGCGGTGTTGAGGCCCGGGCGGCGGGAGGCGCTGAAGACGTAGATGTCCGTCCAGACATGCCGACCGGGCGCGGCGATCGCCTCCTTGAACCATTCGCGCGTGCGGGAATCGTAGTCGTTCACCTCCCGTTTCGTGACGGTGCGGCTAACGCGCACGCCGTCGTTCACGAAATAGGTCTCGACCCTTTCCGCTTCGCCGCGTTCTACGTTCCAGCGGCTTTCCACGATACGGAGATTGACCTCGTCGCGGCGCTGCGCGCCGAAGAAATCGCCGTTTGGCGCGCCGAAGCTGACCCAGGAGAAATGCGGATGAGCCTTCAGAACGGAGAAGAAGAGCGCATCCCGCTTCGCCTTGTCCTCAATCTCGAACACTTCCGCCTCGATCGCGCCGCGAAGCGATTCCTGAGCGGATTCGGCGCTCTCGAAGAGAGTCGCCAGCTCCCGGTTCACGCCAGAGACGATCTCGGCGTTGAGCTGACGGGACATGTCCGCCACGTTCTCCCGGCTGATGAAGAACCATGGGAGATGGACCGCGGCCGAAGTCATCGCGACGGCTCCGACCATGACCAGAACCACGCTCACGCGGAGCGAGATCCGCCAGCGGCGCCTCGATGTCGATTTGGGCTCCTCCGCCAAGAGCGCCTCCGGGCGATTATAGATCGGGTGCATGGACTTGCGCGTCTTTCCTCACTCTAGCCGAAAACGCCTCCCGCCTCAATTGACCGAAGTCACGCGAGCATAGCTCTGCAATCCTTACCAGATTGCGACGCCCGGGGCCCCGGCGCGAAGCGGATTGACAGCCGGGCCGCGCCGCTCCGATCATCCCGCCAGCCTGAGGGACAAAGAGATGGCCTACGCCGCCCCCGCCACACTGGAGGACGCGCTCGCGCTGATGCGCGAAGGCGCGGGGCCGGCCATCGCCGGCGGCACCGATCTCTATCCCGCGCTCGGGGAGCGCCCCGCCCCCGCCCGGCTCCTCGACCTGACCGGGGTCACTGCGCTCCGCGGCATCGCTGCGGGGCCCGACGGTTGGCGCATCGGCGCGCTTACGACCTGGACGGAGATCGCATCGCATCCGTTTCCGCGATCTTTCGACGGGCTCCGCGCGGCGGCGCGAATGGTCGGCTCTGTCCAGATCCAGAATGCGGGAACCATCGGCGGCAATCTCTGCACCGCCTCGCCGGCGGCGGACGGAATTCCGCCGCTTCTGACGCTCGACGCAGAGGTCGAGGTCGCCGGCGCGGAGGGCGCGCGCCGCCTGCCGCTCTCCGAATTCCTGACCGGGCCGCGGCGGACTGCACTGAAGCCCGGCGAGCTGCTCGTCGCCGTCCATATTCCGCCGCCGCCTGAGGGCGCGGCGGGCGCCTTCGTGAAGCTCGGCGCGCGGGCGCATCTCGTCATCTCCATCGCGATGGCGGCGGCGCTCGTCGCCCCCGGCGCGGGCGGGCGGATCGGCGCGGCGCGCGTCGCGGTCGGCGCCTGCTCGCCGGTCGCCGTGCGGCTCCCCGGGCTGGAGGCGGCGCTGGCGGGGGCGGAGCCGGGCGCGCTCGACGATCCGGCGCTCGTCGCGCCGCATCTCGGCCCGCTCGCGCCGATCGACGACGTGCGGGCGGACGCCGGATATCGCCACGCCGCGGCGGCGGAGATCGCGCGGCGCGCGCTTCGCGAAGCGGCGGCGGGCGCGGGGCTGATCCCGTGAACCGCGCCGCCCCCGCCCCGCTCGCCTTTCGCCTCAACGGCGCGCCGGTCGCGGCGGAGCCCCGCGCGGGCGAGCGGCTTTCGGAGACCCTGCGAAACCGGCTCGGCGCGCTCGAGGTCAAGATCGGCTGCGACGCGGGGGATTGCGGGGCCTGCACCGTGATGGTCGACGGCGCGCCTGTCTGCGCCTGCCTGACCCCAGCGCGGCGGGCGGAGGGGCGCTCGGTCGAGACGGTCGCCGCCCTGCGGGAGACAACCGAGGGCCGCGCCCTCGCCGCGGCGTTCGAGGCGCGTGGAGCCGCGCAATGCGGGATCTGCACGCCGGGCATGATGGTCTCCGCCGCCGCCCTGCTCCGCGCCGAGGGGCCGAAAGGCGAGGCGGAGATCGAGCGAGCGCTCGCCGGCGTCCTCTGCCGCTGCACCGGCTACCGCAAGATCGTCGCGGCGGTGGCGGATGCGGCGGCGGGGCGCATCGCGCCCGCGCCCACGGAGGGCGGCGTCGGCGCGGGCGTGATCCGGCGCGACGGGGCGGAGAAGGTCGTGGGGCTGACACGGTTCGGGGACGATCTCGCGCCCCCCGGCGCGCTCGTACTTCGCATTATCCGTTCGCCCCATCCCCGCGCCGCCTTCGCCTTCGGCGACCTGGAGGCTTGGGCGGCCTCCCGGCCATGGGTCGCCTGCGTGCTCACGGCTGCGGACGTGCCGGGGGAGAACCGCTTCGGCGTCATCCCGGCCTTTGCGGACCAGCCCGTCTTCGCAGTCTCCGAGGTCCGCTTCCGGGGCGAGGCGGTCGCCGCCGTCGTGGGCGAGGCGGAGGAGATGGCGCGCTTCGCCCCGGATGAGTTTCCCGTCTCATGGGCGCCCCTGCCCGCTGTGGAAAGCCCGGCGGCGGCGCGTGCCCCCGATGCAGCGGCGTTGCATGAAGGGCGGCCCGGCAACCTCATGTGCCGAGGCTTCGTCGCCCGCGGCGACGCCGAGGCGGCGCTTGCGCGCGCCGCCCATGTCGTCGAGGGGCGGCTGGAGACGAGCTTCGTCGAGCACGCCTATGTCGAGCCCGAGGCCGGTTTCGCGGAGATGAAGGGAGAGAGGCTGGAGGTCTCCGCCTGCACCCAGGCGCCGGGGATGGACCGGGAGGCGCTGGCGCTCATCCTCGGCTGGCCCGAGAGCCGCATCCGTATCCGGCCCACCGCCGTCGGCGGCGGGTTCGGCGCGAAACTCGACCTTTCGGTTCAGCCCTACCTCGCCCTCGCCGCAATCCGCACGGGCCGGCCCGTCCGCATCGCCTGGAGCCGGAGCGAGTCGATGCGGGCGAGCACGAAGCGGCATCCCGCCGCCATGCGGGTGCGGATTGGGGCGGATGAGGACGGGCGGCTCTGCGGCTTCGCCTTCGAGGGCGAATTCGACACCGGCGCCTACGCTTCCTGGGGCCCGACTGTTGCCAACCGTGTGCCCGTCCACGCCTCCGGCCCCTATCTGGTGCAGGACTATCGGGCGGAGGCGCGCGCGATCCACACCAACAACCCGCCCTCCGGCGCCTTCCGCGGCTTCGGCGTGCCGCAGGCCGCGGCGGCGGCGGAGCCGCTGATGGACGAGCTGGCGGCGCGTCTCGGTCTCGATCCGCTCGAGTTCCGCATCCTCAACGCGCTTCGCGACAGCGAACCGACGGTGACGGGGCAGGTCTTTTCCCACGGCGTCGGCATCTCCGCCTGCCTCGAAGCGCTGCGCGCGCCGTGGAGGGCGCGGCGGGCTGCGGCGGAGGCGTTCAACGTGGGCGAAACCGGCCCGCTCCGCCGCGGGGTCGGCGTGGCGGCGGGCTGGTACGGCTGTGGGAACACCTCGCTCCCCAATCCCTCTACGATTCGCGCCGGGGTCACGCCGGAGGGGCGGATCGTGCTGCATCAGGGCGCGATGGACATCGGCCAGGGGGCGGACACCGTTATCCCCCAGATCTTCGCGGAGGCGCTCGGCGCACCCCTTTCCGCCATCGAAACAGTCGGGGCCGACACCGACCTGACGCCCGACGCGGGCAAGACCTCCGCCTCCCGCCAGACTTTCGTGACCGGGAACGCCGCGCGCCTCGCCGGCCTTGCGCTCCGCGCCCGTCTCCTCGCCCTCGTCAATGCGGGAGAAGGCGCGCGGATCGGCTCCGGGCCGGAGGGATTGACCGTCACAGTGGCGGGCGTGACGCACCGCCCTTCGCTCTTCGCATTCGCGCCCGACGATCTCGGCTATGCGATCCGGGTGGAGGAGACCTACGACCCACCGACGAAGCCGCTCGACGCTTCGGGTCAGGGCGAGCCCTACGCCCAGTTCGGCTACGCAGCGCATATCGCAGAAGTAGAGGTGGACCTCGCGCTCGGAACCGTCCGCCCGCTAGGCTTCGTCGCGGCGCATGACGTGGGCCGGGCCATCAACCCGCTCCTCATCGAGGGGCAGGTCGAGGGCGGGATCGCGCAGGGGCTCGGCATGGCGCTGATGGAGGAATACATTCCGGGGCGGACGGAGAACCTGCACGATTATCTCATCCCCACCATCGGCGACATGCCGCCGGTCGAGACGATTGTCGTCGAAGCGGGGGACATGCATGGGCCGTTCGGGGCCAAGGGCCTTGGCGAACACGCCCTGATCCCGACCGCGCCGGCGATCCTCAACGCCATCGCGCACGCGACAGGCGTGCGTCCGGCCAAGCTGCCGGCGACGCCCGCGCGGCTCTTCGCGGCGCTCCGGAAGGCCGGCGCATGAGCGACGCGCCCGAGGTCGGGAAGATCCGCTGCGACGCCTGCCCAGTGCTCTGCTACATCGCCGAGGGCCGGGCGGGCGCCTGCGACCGCTACGCCAATTGCGGGGGCGAACTGGTGCGGCTCGACCCGCTCACCGCCATTGAGGCGGGCGCGCCCGCCGTGCCCTTTCTTGGCGACGCCTGGGACGGCGGCATCGTCCGCGGCAGGCCCTTCCTCACGGCAGTGGGCGCCGGCACGACCTATCCCGATTACAAGCCCGCGCCCTTCATCGTGTCCGAGGAGGTGGAGGGGGTGGACATGGTGACGGTCGTCACCGAAGGCATCTTCTCCTATTGCGGCGTGAAGCTGAAGATCGACACGGACCGCCATATCGGTGAAGAGCGCTCCATCGTCCGCGCGGAGGGCGAGCCGGTCGGCCATGTCACGACCTCGGAATACGGCTCGCGCATGCTCTCCCTCGGCGGGGTTGAGCATCTGACCGGGGGCGGAAAGGCTGAGGGGCGCGTCACTTGCGCCACGCTTCTCGCGCTCTGCAATCGGGAGGCGGTGGAGCTATCCGTCGAGGGCGGCGCGACGATGGTCGTGCAGGCCGGTCGCGCGCCGCTGATCGACGGGAAGGAGGAGCGGCTGATGCGCGTCGGCTGCGGCTCCGCCGCCATCGGCATGTTCGCGAAGCAATGGGCGCCCCATGCGGACGAGGTGATCGTGGTGGACGACCACATCACCGGCGTCCTCTCCGAGCATCAGGCCGGGCGAATGCTCGGGCTGGAGCCGACCGGCATCCGCGTGAAGGGCCGCCGCTCCACCCCCGGCCGCTATTTCCAGGTGGCGGAGCCCGGCGCCGGCTGGGGCGGGACGGACGTGACCGACCCGCGCGCCATCCTCCGCCCCGCCGACCCGAAGAAGGCGCGGCCGGGCATGACGCTCTTCATGGTCTCGACCACGGGGGAGGACGCCGCCTTCTTCCGCCTCAACGAGGCGCTGGAGCCGGAGGAGGAGGACCTGCCGCCCGCCCTTGTCGCCTCCGCCGAACGGGTGCGGGAGAATTGCGAGCCCGCGCTGACATCCGCGCTCTTTATGGCAGGCGCCGGCGGCTCGCTCCGCTCGGGCGTGACGGAGAACCCGGTCGGGCTCACGCGCGCCGTGCGCGCCATGCTTTCCAACGTCACCATCGGCGGGGCGCCGGCCTATCTCTGGCCCGGCGGCGGCATCACCGTGATGGCGGACGTGACGGAGACGCCGCACAACGCATTCGGCTATGTGCCGACGCCGGCGCTCGTCGCGCCCATCGAGTTCACGCTCCGCCTGTCGGACTATCTCGCCCTCGGCGGCCATGCCGATCAGGTCCGCCCGCTCGCGGAGGTGATCGGCGGAGCGCGGCGCGAGGCTTCGGCGGCGCCGGACCCGCGGTCGGCGCGCAATTTCCGGTGGGGACGGTGAGGGAGCGGCCCGTCTCGGCCCCGCTCTCCGGCGGGCGGCTCTCGCTCCGGCACGGGCCCATCGACCTCGTGATCGGGGCGGACGGGCCGGGCCGCGCCGCCGCCCTCCAAGCGGCGGAGACGCGTTTCGCGACGATCCTCGAAGAGCTCTGCGCGGAGCTGCCGCTCCTTCGCCGCCCGACCGCCGAACGCCCCGAAGGCGAAACGGCGCGGCGCATGTGGTTGGCGACGCGCCCGCACGCCGCCCGCGCCTTCGTCACGCCGATGGCGGCGGTGGCGGGCGCGGTGGCGGAGACCGTGCTCTCGGCGATGCGCCGCGCCGGGCCGCTCGCCCGCGCCTATGTCAACAATGGCGGCGACATCGCGCTGCATCTCGCGCCCGGCGAGACGTTCGACACCGCGATCCGCGCCCCGGACGGTCGGGAGATCGGACGCTTCCGCCTTGCCGCCGGAGGCGGGTTCGGCGGTGTAGCCACCTCCGGCCGCGGCGGGAGGAGCTTCAGCCTCGGGATTGCGGAGAGCGTAACCGTGTTGGCGGAAACCGCCGCGGCGGCGGACGCGGCGGCGACGCTGATCGGCAACGCCGTCGACCTGCCCGGCCATCCCGCCATCGCTCGCGCCCCGGCGCGGAGCCTCGCGCCCGACAGCGACCTTGGAGAAAGGCTGGTCGTCACCGGCCTCGGCCCGATCTCTTCCGCGGAAGCCCGCGCCGCGCTGGCCGCGGGGCTCGCGGAGGCGCGACGGATGCGCGACGACGGGCTGATCCGCGGCGCCCTCCTCGCGCTCGGCGGCGAGACCCTCATGCTTGACCCCGAGGAGCGCCTCGCCCATGCCTGAACCCGAAATCCGCAAGACGCTGACTTTGGTGGAAGAAACCTTCGCGGAGCTCACCCGTCCCCTCCCCCGCCCGATCCGCCGCGCCGTCGCGCTCGCCGTCGTCTCGAACCCCTTCGCAGGGCGCTATGTGGAGGATCTCTCGGAGCTGATCGAAACGGGCGCGATCCTCGGCGACAGGCTTGGCCGCCTCGCCCTCGCCACCCTCGGCTGCGCGCCGGAGGCGGTGGAGGGCTACGGCAAGGCGGCTCTCGTTGGCGAAGACGGGGAGATGGAACACGCCGCCGCGCTTCTCCATCCGAAGCTCGGCGCGCCGCTCCGCGCGCTGATCGGCGGCGGCGCGGCGCTGATCCCCTCGGCCAAGGGGCGCGGCGGGCCAGGGCGGAGCTTCGACGTGCCGCTCGGGCACCGGCATGACGCATGGTCCCGCGCGCATTTCGACGCGATCACGGTCTCCATGCCGGACGCGCCGCGGGCGGGAGAGATCGTCCTCGCCGTCGCGCTGACGGACGGGGGCCGCCCCCTGCCCCGCGTCGGCGGCGGCCCGCCGAAGCAGCCGCCAGCGGGCTGAATCCGGGCGCGGGGTTGACCCGCCGCCCGGCGCTCCGCGATAAGCCGTCACCCGATCTGGACATGAGAGAGTCGCCCCGTGGACATCGCCGCCCTCCGCGCCGCCCATCCCGACCACTGGCGCCGCGCCGCCGCGCTCCGCGTTCTCGCCATGGACGCGGTGGAGGCGGCGAATTCCGGCCATCCCGGCATGCCGATGGGCATGGCGGACGTCGCGACCGTCCTCTTCCGCGACCACATGAAGTTCGACGCCTCGGCCCCTCACTGGCCCGACCGGGACCGGTTCGTGCTCTCCGCCGGCCACGGCTCCATGCTGCTCTACGGCCTTCTCCACCTCACTGGCCACGCCGATTTCCCGCTCGATGAGCTGAAGCGCTTCCGCCAGCTTGGCGCGCGGACGGCGGGGCACCCCGAATTCGGCCACGGCGCCGGGATCGAGACGACGACGGGCCCGCTCGGCCAGGGCCTCGCCACCGCGGTCGGCATGGCGATGGCGGAGCGGTCCATGGCCGCGCGCTTCGGCAAGCAGGTCGTCGATCACCACACCTACGTCATAGCCGGGGACGGCTGCCTGATGGAGGGCGTGAGCCAGGAGGCGATAGGCCTCGCCGGGCGCCTCGCCCTCGGCAAGCTTATCGTGCTCTGGGACGACAACGGGATCTCCATCGATGGGGCCGTCTCCCTCTCGGACGTGACGGACCAGCCCACGCGCTTCCGCGCCTCGGGCTGGGAAGTGATCGAGATCGACGGGCACGACCCGGCGGCCATCGGCGCGGCGCTTGAGGCGGCGAAGGGCTCGGCGCAGCCGACGCTCATCGCCTGCAAGACTCACATCGGCCTCGGCGCGCCGACGAAACAGGACAGCGCGAAGGCCCACGGCTCCCCGCTCGGCGCGGCGGAGATCGCGGGCGCCCGCGCCGCCTATGGCTGGAGCGAGGGGCCCTTCGAGATACCGGCGGACATCGCCGCGGAATGGGCGGAGATCGGGCGCAAGGGCGCCGCGGCGCGGGAGGCCTGGGAGGCTCGCCTCGATAAAATCTCCCCCCGTCGACGCGAGGAGTTCGATCGCGTCGTCTCCGGCGCCGCCCCGAAGCGGCTCGCCGGCGCCATCCGCCGCTTCAAGAAGGAGGCGAGCGAGTCCCGCCCCTCCGTCGCCACGCGCAAGGCCTCCGAGAACGTCCTCGCCGCGGTCAACCCGGTGATGCCGGAGACGATCGGCGGCTCGGCGGACCTCACGGGCTCCAACAACACGCTGACGCCTGATCTCGGCGTCTTTTCCGCCGAGAACCCGGGCGGCCGCTACGTCTATTTCGGCATCCGCGAGCACGGCATGGCGGCGGCGATGAACGGCATGGCGCTCCATGGCGGCGTCGTTCCCTATGGCGGCACCTTCCTCGTCTTTTCGGATTACGCCCGCGGGGCCATGCGCCTCTCCGCGCTGATGGGCCAGCGCGTGATCTACGTGATGACGCATGACAGCATCGGCCTCGGCGAGGACGGGCCGACGCACCAGCCGGTCGAACATCTCGCCATGCTTCGGGCGACGCCGGGCTTCTGCGTCCTCCGCCCCGCCGACGCGGTGGAGACCGCTGAGGCATGGGAGATCGCGCTGACACGCAAGGGCCCGAGCGTGCTGGCGCTGACGCGGCAGAACCTGCCGACGCTGCGGACGGACCACACCAACCGCAACCTCTCCGAACAGGGCGCCTATGTGCTGGCGGAGGCGGAGGGCAAGCGGCAGGTCATCCTCATGGCCACCGGCTCCGAGGTCGAGATCGCGATGGCCGCGCGGGCCGCGCTCCAGGCGGAGGGGATCGGCGCGCGTGTCGTCTCCATGCCCTCGTGGGAGCTCTTCGCGTCGATGGATGAAGGCTATCGCCGCAGGGTCCTGCCGCGCGGCCCCGTCCGCGTCGCCATCGAGGCAGCCACGGGCTTCGGGTGGGACCGCTGGCTCGCCGGCGAGCGGGGGGACGGGCGGAAGGCCGCCTTCATCGGCATGGAGGACTTCGGCGCCTCCGGCCCGGCGCCCGAGCTCTACAGGCATTTCGGCATCACGGCGGAAGCCGCGGCGGCGGCGGCGAAGGCGCTGCTCTGAGCCGATAGCGACGGCGCCTCGCTGCGCGCGGCGCGGTGCAAGAGAAACGTCGCGATCCTGCGTTAACGAAAGCTTGCAACGGGCTGCGCGCTGGTGAAACCTGCGCCCGACGTCGCGCGGCGCAAGCGGCCCTATCCGGCTGCGCCGCCGCGAACAAGAGGGCGCCCCGGTCAGCGGGGCGCAGCCGCCAACATGGAGCGTTCGATGACGATTTCTGCGAAACTTCCCCTCTCCCGCCGCCGGTTCCTAGGAACCGCGGCCGCGGCGCTCGCCGCGCCGGCCTTCGTGCGCAAGGCCAACGCCTCCTCGGGCGAGATCAACGTGATGATGTGGTCCGACTATCTGCCCGACGCGTTCAAGGACGCGTTCAAGGCGGAGACGGGGATCACCATCAACCACACCCCAATCGGCTCGAACGAGGAGATCATCAACAACATGCGGACGAGCCGCGGTCGCGGCTTCGACCTCGTCTCGCCCACCAACATGCGCTCGCCCCAGTGGGAGCCGCTGGAGCTTCTCCAACCGTTCGACATGGCGCGCGTGCCGGTCGCCGCGCTCAACCCGGCGCTGGTGAAGATCGGCGAGGAGGAATGGAACTTCGGCGGCTCGGGCTCGCACTGGCTGCCGCAGCTCTGGGGCACGGAGGCCATCGCCTGGCGCACCGATCAGTGGACGCCCGAGGGCGGCGTCCCCTCCTACGGCGATCTCTGGTCCGACGCGATGGCGGGCAAGATGATGGGCCGCCCGCATTCCATGATGCTCGGCGCCGGTCTCTACATGGAGACGATAGGCGAGCTGGAGCCGGGCGCGATGAAGGCCGCCTACGCCTCCGAGGAGGCGATGCGCCCGATCTGGCAGAAGGTCACGGACTGGACCATCGCCCGCAAGAGTCATGTGAAGAAGTTCTGGAACGACGCGGACGGGCAGAAGACCGGCCTCCTCAACGAGGGCGTCGTGATCGGGCAGACATGGGACGGCCCGATCCTCGCGATGAAGGCGGCGGGCGACCCCGTCACCTATCAGGCGCCCAAGGAAGGCGCACTGGCCTGGGTCGACGGCCTCGCCATCCCCGTCGGCGCCGAGAACATGGACCAGATCTACGCCTTCCTCGAATTCTCCTTCCGGCCGGAGAACGGGGGCATGACGGCGAACCTGACAGGCTACAATTCCTGCGTGATCGGCGCGGACGCGCACCTCACCGAAGTGTCGAAGAAGAACTTCGCCGAAGCCTATCCGGGGGACGCTCTCTCCAACCTCTGGGCCTGGCCGCGGGAGCCGGAATGGTATGCCGGCGTCCGCACGGAGTATGTCGACCGCTTCCAGGCGGCGTGACCTTCGCATGACCGAGCGGGGGCCGGCGCGAAGCCGGCCCCCGAGCATCGCGGCGCGGCGGGGGCCTTTCGATGAGCGCAGACGTTCAGCTCGACCGGGTGAGCATCCGGTTCGGCGACTTCACCGCAGTGAAAAACGCTGACCTCCTGATCGGGGCGGGCGAATTCTTCTCCTTCCTCGGGCCCTCGGGCTGCGGGAAGACGACGATCCTCCGCGCCGTCTCGGGCTTTCAGGAACCGACGGAGGGCCGCGTTCTCATCGGCGGGCGGGACATGGCTGGCGTCGGCCCGAACAAGCGGCCGACCGCGCTCATTTTCCAGAACCTCGCGCTCTTCCCCCTGATGAAGGTGTGGGAAAACATCGCCTTCGGCCTGGAGGTGCGCGGCGTCCCCAAGGCGGAGCGGCGGAAACGGGCCGATGAACTGCTCGAGCTCATCGCGCTCTCGGGCCAGGGCGACAAGCTGGTGAGCGAGCTTTCCGGCGGGCAGAAGCAGCGCGTCGCCATCGCCCGCGCGCTCGCCGTGAAGCCCGAGGTTCTGCTGCTCGACGAGCCTCTCTCCGCGCTCGACCTCAAGCTCCGGCAGCACATGCGGACAGAGCTGCGCGCGATCCAGCGGCAGGTCGGCGTCACCTTCATCTACATCACGCACGACCAGGGCGAGGCGCTGACGATGTCCGACCGGGTGGCGGTGATGAGCCACGGCGAGATTCAGCAGGTCGGCAGCGGCGAGGCGATCTACCGCGATCCGAAGACCGCCTTCGTCGCCTCCTTCGTGGGCGAGAACAACGCGCTCCGCGGCCGGGTGGCGGAGATATCCGGCGGCTATGCGCGGGTGGAAACGGAGTTCGGCCCGATGCGCGGGCGCGCCGGCCCCGGTCTCTCAGCCGGCGCTAGAGCAATCCTCTTCGTCCGGCCCGAGGCGCTGGAGCCGCGCGAAGCGGCGGAAAACGCGATCTCCGCGCCCGTCCTCTCCTCCGAGTTCGAGGGCCATGCGACGCATGCCTTCCTCGCGCGGCAAGAGGGGAAGCCTCTCGTGGTCACCCGCTCTGGAGGGGCGGCGGGCGCCGCGCCGCCCGCGCCGGGCGCCGCCTTCCCTGTCGCCTTCGACGCAGAGCGCGGGGTGGTTCTGCCGGAAGGCGAGGTGGCGAGTGAATAGGCTCCGCCTGCCAACCTTCGGCGGCCTCGGCGCTACGGTCGGCATCGTCTTCAGCCTGCTGGCGGCGTTCTGGATCCTGATGATGATCCTGCTGCCCGTATCCTACATGGCGGATTTTTCGTTCCGCTATGACCTCCCGCCCGGGAAGATCGGCGGGCCCGAGGATGTGCATACGCTGGACAACTACCGCTATCTCCTCTTCGGCCCGAAGGGCTCGCCCGAGACGCTTTCGATCCTCGGCTTTGAATTCAAGGCTAACGTTCTGCACCTCAACGTCTTCTTCAAGACGATCCTCGCGGCCGTCCTCGTCACGATCATCGACTTCTGCATCTGCTATCCCGTCACCTACTACATGGCGCAGAAGGCCGGGGGCGGAACGGCGCGGCTGATGGCGGTCTGCCTCATCCTGCCCTTCTGGGTGAACGAGATTCTCCGCGCCTTCGCCTTCCGCATCCTCCTCGGGACAGGGGGAGTCGTGAACACGACGCTGATGGATTTGGGCCTCCTGAGCGAGCCGATAGACTTCATACGGCTCGACATCGCGCTCTATGCCGGCCTCTCCTACGCCTACATCCTCCTGATGATCTTCCCGCTCTACAATGCGCTCGAAAGCCTCGACCGCAACCAGATCGAGGCGGCGCGCGATCTCGGCGCGCCGACTTGGCGCATCCATTGGCGGGTGGTGATGCCGCATGCGAAGGCGGGCATCGCCTCGGGCTGCACGATGGTCTTTATGCTCGCTGTGGGCGCGCTCGCCATGCCGCAGATTCTCGGCGGGCCTTCGAATCTCTGGTTCACGCAGGTGATCTACGACCGGTTCAACACCTCTCTGAACTGGCCGCTCGGCGCCGCCTACGCCTTCGTGCTCCTCACGACCTGCATCCTCTTCGTTCTCCTCGTCATGCGCCTCTTCCGCGTCAATCTCGGGGAGATCGCGAAATGAGCGCGGCGCGGATCAAGAATGCGATGATCGGCTTTTATGTCTTGCTGTTCTTCGCTTGGCTCTTCGGCCCGCTCGTCATCATGTCGGCCTCCGCCTTCAACGCGACGGACTTCCCGACCGTTACGCCCTGGCGCGGGTTCACGACGGAATGGTTCGTCGAGCTTTTCTCCAACCGCGACATCCGCGAGGGGGCGACGACCTCGCTCCTGATCGGGCTCGGCGTCGTCCTCGTCTCGGTTCCCATCGGCCTCGCCGCGGCGGTGCTGATGACGAAGCTCAATTCCCGAGCGCGCTCCATCTACTACGCCATCGTCGTCTCGCCCGTACTCATGCCCGGCGTCATAATCGGCGTCTCGACCAAGGTGTTCTGGGACCGGCTCGGAACGGCGACGGGCGCCTCCTTTTCCTCGTTCTTCTTCGACGGCTATTTCTTGACCGTGATGGGTCAGGCGAGCTTCATCTCCGCCTATTGCATGCTGATCTTCCTCGCACGGCTGCAGCGTTTCGACCGCGCGCAGGAGGAGGCTGCGCTGGATCTCGGGGCGAGCCACGTGCAGGTCTTCCTCAAGATCCTCGTGCCGTTCCTCCGCCCGGCGATCTTCTCCGCCGCGGTGCTGGCCTTCCTCACGAGCTTCGAGAACTACAACACCACCGTGTTCACCATCCTGCCAGAAAAGACGCTGACCACCGTTCTCGCCTCGAAGGTGAGGCTTGGCACGGACCCCTCGATCAGCGCGCTCGCCTTCCTCATCATCGCGATCACGATCCTCGGAGCGGTCGCCTATGAGGTGAAGGCTCGGGCGGAAGCCCGGCGGACCGGAGCGGTCGGTTAGGCCACCCGTTGTCGCGCTTTCACGGCTCTCGGGCGTAGACGCGCCAGCCCTCGCCCTCGATGAGGGGCGGCCCGTATTCGACGCCTTCGAGACCACGACACACGATGAAATAGTCGAAACCCGCCGCCAGCGCATCCGGGCCGGCTTGTTTTTCGAGCGCCTCATGAAGCGCCCCGGTGAGGCGGATCGGCTGCTGGGTCGCGATCGCGAAGGTCGGAACGCCAAGAGAGCGCATCATGCCGGCGACGGGCGCGAGCGGCGCGCAAAACTTGCGCCCCTCCCGGTCCACCCGCTCCAGCGGGAGCCGTGCGGCCAGGATCGCGCCGGGCCGGAGCGCCGGAGCCGAGGCGACGAATTCGGCGTATCGCGGCGCGAGGCTGGCGTAGCTGAAGATCATCGCGCCAATCTTGACGATGACGAGACCGGCCAGAACGAACGGCGCCGCGCGCCACCGCTCCTGGGCTCCGGGCCGCAGCGCGAGCGCGAAGAGACAGATCAGAACGAGCGGTATCCGCGCATCGACCACGCCCACTCCGAAGAACCGCGGCGGGGTGAGAACGACAAGCAGGGCGAAGAGGATCAGCGCCGGAATGATCCGGCGGTCAAGCCGCATCGCGCCACTCACCAGAAGCGCCGCGATCACGCCCCAGAGCGCGAGGCCGAGCGCGATGTCGAGCGGGAGGACGCCTGACTCGGATACCCTGAGGAAACTATAGGCGCGGTTCCACACCTCCTGGATCAGCCGCTCCCAGAGCTGGCCGGCTTCGGCGTAGCCCATGAGGCTGGCGATCGACGTGGTGATCGGCTCGCCGCCGCCCGCCGTCTCGCTTGCGAGGAAGAAAACGAAGGCCGGCAGGGCGACGGGAGCGAGGCGAAGCCACCGCAGGGGCAGTCTCGCGATGTAATCGCGACGGTTCGGCCCAAGCCGCCCGAGTTCGTAGCAGGCGAGCAGCAGACCCCAGACCATGAAGGAAAAGGCGTGAACGATCATGATGAGAAGGCCGAGCGCCGCCGCTACGGCTACCTGCGCGACAGGCCTTCCCTCCATCCTGACCCATATTGCGAAACAGAGCATCGCCAGCGACAGGCCGAGGAGGAAGTTGGAGAACCCCCAGGAGAGGATGTGGCTGTAGGATGCGATGGCGAAGATGGCGATCGCCGCCGGCTGAAGGCGCCCCGAAAGCGCCGTCGCCGCCGCGAGGCCCGCCCAGTAGAAGCCGCCGACGAGCAGGGCGAAGATCAGCTTCGCGCCGAGCAGCGGCGGAAAGAGCTGGGCCACCCCGAGCCCGATGATGTCGAGGCCGAGATTCGGCAGAACCTGCCAGTTCGGTTGATAGAACGCCTCTGCGCCCTCGATCTCGCCGGCGAGCACATAGTAGCGAAGGACATGATAGTAGAAGTCGATCACCGGGATGATCGGCGTCATCATGATCGGAATCATCAGCGCCAGAAAGACGATGACGGCGACAAGGCGCATTCTGTAGTCCACCATCTTGTCCCTCTGCCGGCGCATCAGGTCGCGGCGCCGAAAACCCAGAAGCGGTTGATCGCAAAGCTCATGGCCGGAACGATCACGATCGCCAGCACCGCGCCGACATACGGGTCAAGGCCGAATAGGTGAAGCGCGGCCCAAAGAATCGCGGCGTGGCTGATCGCCGCGAGACCGAGGGATATTGCGAACCGAATGATGCGTGCGCGGCTCGCGCCGGCGGCGCGGTCGCCGAACACCCAGTATCTTTGCCCGACATAGCTCACCACGCTAGCGAACACCGCCGAGAGACCGTTGGCGAGCGGCGCATAGAGACCGATCGCATCGAACAACAGCGCGAAGACAGCGAGATGCGCGAGCGTCGCGGCGACGCCGGTAACCCCGAATCTGACGATTTCACCCACAAGCATCGGCGCGTCTCCCTGTCCGGAGCGGATTCAGGCCCGCGCGCGCCCGGCGGGCGGCGGCGCAGTCTCCTGCGGGGTATGCGCCGGAAAACCCAAGGAACGCTGAACGTAGTAGATCGGCCGCTGCTTCGACTCGACATAGAGGCGGGACAGATACTCGCCGATCACGCCGAGGGAGATTAGCTGGATGGCCCCGAGCAGCAGCAGCACGACCATGAGGGAGGCGTAGCCGGGCACGTCGCTGCCGAACATCCAGGTGCGCAGGATGATCGTCACCATATAGACGATCGCCGCCGCCGCCACCGTCAGGCCCACATAGGTCCAGATCCGGAGCGGAATGGTCGAAAAGCTCGTGATCCCGTCCAGCGCGAAGTTCCAGAGCCGCCAGTAGTTGAACTTCGTTGTCCCCGCCGAGCGCACCGGCCGCTCATAGGGAACGGCGACGGAGCGGAAGCCGACCCAGGCGAAGATGCCCTTCATGAAGCGGTTGCGTTCCCGCAATGTCAGCGTCGCGTCGACGGCGGCGCGGCTCATAAGCCGGTAATCGCCGACATTCGGGTGGATCTTCGTGTCCGACATCTTGTTGAAGATGCGGTAGAAGAGGCCCGCCGTCATCCGCTTGGTCCCGGTGTCGCTCTCGCGGGAGACCCGCTGGCCATAGACAACGTCATAGCCCTCGCGCCAAAGCCGCACGAACTCGCGGATCAGTTCCGGCGGGTCCTGCATGTCCACGTCCATGGGGATCACCGCGCGGCCCGCGGCCTGAGCTGTATCAGCCGGACATTCGGGTTCTCGCGCGAGGCCGCCTCGACGACGGCGCATGTCCGGTCGCTGCTGCCGTCGTCGATGAAGATGATCTCGTGCTCGACGCCGATCTCACGCAGGATCCGCGGCACCGACGCGAGGAAGAGCGGAATCGTCTCTTCCTCGTTGAAGACCGGCACGATGACCGACAGCTCTACTGTCGCCGCGGGCGATTGACCCGCGTCAGCAGGCATGATGACGCCTATCGCTCCGAGCAACGCTCAACTGACATTCCCCAAGTGACCGGCCCTTCGCAGGTGCAATCTCGCCCGAATCCGCAGCGCGATCAATCGCCTTACGGGCGAAAAAGCGCGCATGGTCGACTTCTTGACCGCGGATCGCTAACCCTTCGCTAAGGCGGCGCGAATTCTCCCGCAACCGCATAATGCACAATGCGCGATGGAGGCGCCGAAGTATGACCCGCGAAGCCGCCATCGCCGCCGCCGAGGCCGCTTTTGACAGCGGCGCCTTCGAGGCGTCGCTCGCCCGTCTCGTCGCCCTGCCGACCGAGAGCCAGCGCCCCGGCGCGGGGCCGGACCTCCGGCGTTATCTTGAGGAGGCGATACGCCCGATGCTGGAGCCGATGGGCTTTACGTTCCGCATCCTCGAGAACCCGCGCAGTGGCGGGCCTTTTCTCATCGCGGAGCGGCGTGAGGAGGCGGGGCCGGTCGTCCTCTCCTACGGGCACGGGGACGTGGTGCCCGGAATGGAGGGGCGCTGGCGCGACGGCCGCTCGCCCTGGACGCTCGACCGGGCGGGGGACCGGCTCTATGGCCGCGGAACAGCGGACAACAAGGGGCAGCATCTCGTCAACCTCACCGCGCTCGAAGCGGCGCTGAGAGCGCGGGGCGGGCGGCTCGGCTTCACGCTCCGCCTCGTGATCGAGATGGGGGAGGAGGCGGGCTCGCTCGGCCTGCACGAGATCTTCGTGGCTGAGCGGGAGGCGCTCTCCGCCGATGTTCTGATCGCCTCCGACGGTCCGCGGCTGGCGCCGGACCGGCCGACACTCTTCATGGGCGCGCGCGGCGGCCTCTCCTTCGACCTCACGGTCGACCTCCGCGCCGGCGGGCGGCATTCGGGCAACTGGGGCGGGCTGATCGCGGACCCGATGATCCGCCTCGCTCATGCGCTCGCGGCGATCATCGATGCGCGTGGCGCTCTTCGTGTTCCAGAATGGCGACCCGGCAGCCTCACCCCAGCGGTCCGCGCCGCCCTGGCGGAGTGCCCGGTGGAGGGATTCGAAGAGGGATGGGGCGAGCCCGACCTCACCCCGTCCGAGCGCGTCTTCGGCTGGAACAGCTTCGCTGTGCTGGCCGTGGACCACGGGGACCCGGCTTCGCCCGTCAACGCCATCGCCGGGCGCGCGCGGGCGCGCTGCCAGTTACGCTTCGTCGTCGGGACGGACCCGAAGGAGATTCTTCCCGCGCTCCGCCGTCATCTCGCCCGAGAGGGTTTCGCGGATGTGGATGTCTCCGACTCGGCTGACGTGGCGTTCACCGCCACGCGGCTCGACCCCGATGCGCCCTGGGCGCGCTGGGCCGCCGCGTCGCTGGAGCGGACAACGGGCCGGCGCCCCGCCATCCTCCCCAATCTCGGCGGCTCGCTCCCAAATGAGGAGTTCACGGATACGCTTGGAATGCCCACGATCTGGGTTCCCCATTCCTATTCCGGCTGCTCCCAGCACGCGCCGGACGAGCACGCGCTCCGCCCGATCCTGCGGGAGGGGCTCGCGATCATGGCCGGTCTCTGGTGGGATCTCGGCGAGGGCGGAACGCCCGGGCGCCCCTGAGCAAAATATTTCCAGCTTGAAGTTTCATGCTTGAAATATCTTCCGCCCGCGTTAGCCTCCTGGTAACGACTCGGGGATGGGAGCGCGCGGATGAAGATCGCCTGCCTCGGCGGAGGGCCCGCCGGCCTCTATTTCGCCATCTCCATGAAACTCCGCCGCCCGGAGGCGGAGATCACCGTCATCGAGCGCAACCGGCCGGACGATACATTCGGCTGGGGCGTCGTCCTCTCCGACGAGACGCTGGACAATCTCGCCCGGAACGACGCGGAGAGCGCCGCCGCGATCCGCGCGCATTTCGCCTATTGGGACGATATCGCCGTCGTCCATGACGGCCATCGGACCCTCTCCCGCGGGCACGGCTTCTGCGGCATCGGGCGGATGCGGCTCCTCCTTCTTCTGCAGGAGCGGGCGCGCGCCCTTGGCGTCGATCTCCGGTTCGAGACGGAGGTGGAAAGCGCAGAGGACTATGCCGCCCGCTACGACGTCGTCGTCGCCTGCGACGGGCTCAACTCCCGCACGCGCACGGCGCTGGCGGAAACGTTCCGGCCGGATATCGACCTCCGGAAGCTGAAATTCTGCTGGCTCGGCACGAAGGCGAAGTTCGACGACGCCTTCACCTTCATCTTCGAGAACACGGAGAAGGGCTGGGTCTGGGCCCACGCCTACCAGTTCGATGCGGAGACGGCGACCTTCATCGTCGAATGCAGCCAGGGGACATGGGACGCATACGGCTTCGGCGGCATGACGCAGGAGGAAAGCGTCGCGACCTGCGAGCGCATCTTCGCGAAGCATCTTGGCGGGCACGCGCTCCTCTCCAACGCGAAGCATCTCCGCGGTTCCGCCTGGCTCAACTTCCCGCGCGTTCTCTGCGAGAGCTGGCATCACGGCAACATCGTCCTGATGGGGGACGCTTCGGCGACCGCCCATTTCTCCATCGGCTCGGGCACCAAGCTGGCGCTCGAAAGCGCCATCGCGCTGGCGGAGTACCTGACGACGGAGCCAAGCATCGAGGCCGCCTTCGCCAAGTATCAGGAAGAACGGCGGCTCGAAGTGCTGAAGCTGCAATCGGCGGCTCGCAATTCGATGGAATGGTTCGAGGAGGTGGAGCGCTATCTCCACCTTGCGCCCGAGCAGTTCGCCTATTCGCTCCTCACCCGCTCGCAGCGAATCAGCCATGAGAACCTGCGGATGCGGGACGCGGAGTGGCTGGAGGGCGCGGAGCGCTGGTTCCAGACAGCGGCGGGTGTGAACGGAAACGCCCCCGTCCGCGCGCCGATGTTCGCGCCGTTCCGGCTTCGGAAAATGGAACTGAAGAACCGCATCGTCGTCTCCCCAATGGCGCAGTACAAGGCGAAGGATGGCGCGCCGACCGATTGGCACCTCGTCCATTATGGCGAGCGAGCGAAGGGCGGGGCCGGGCTTGTCTATACCGAGATGACCTGCGTGAGCGCGGAGGGACGGATCACGCCGGGCTGCCCCGGCCTCTATGCGCCGGAGCACGAGGCGGGGTGGAAGCGCCTCGTCGATTTCGTCCATGCCGAGACCGAGGCGAAGATCTGCTGCCAGATCGGCCATTCCGGGCGGAAGGGCTCCACCCAGCTCGGCTGGGAGGAGATGGATGCGCCCCTGAAAGAGGGCAACTGGCCCCTCCTCTCCGCCTCCGCCCTTCCCTGGTCGCCGCGCAACGCCGCGCCGAAGGCGATGGACCGGGCGGACATGGACCGGGTGAAGGCGGAGTTCGTCGCCGCCGCGGCAATGGCCGCGCGCGCGGGTTTCGACATGATCGAGCTCCACGCCGCTCACGGCTATCTCCTCTCTTCCTTCATCACTCCCGTCTCCAACGTCAGGACGGATGAGTACGGCGGCCCGCTCGAAAACCGGCTCCGCTATCCGCTCGAGGTCTTCGCCGCGATGCGCGCCGTCTGGCCGGCGGAAAAGCCGATGTCCGTCCGCATCTCGGCGACCGACTGGGTGGGGGAGGATGGCGTGACGCCGGAAGAGGCCGTGGAGATCGCCCGCGCCTTCGCCGAAGCCGGGGCGGACGTGATCGACGTCTCGGCCGGGCAGACGACGCCGGTGGCTCGCCCTGTGTATGGCCGCATGTTCCAGACCCCGTTCTCGGACCGCATCCGCAACGAGGCCGGGATCGCCACCATGGCGGTCGGCAACATCTACGAACCGGACCACGCCAACTCGATCCTGATGGCGGGGCGGGCCGATCTCGTCTGCCTCGCGCGGCCGCATCTCTCCAATCCGTACTGGACCCTTCACGCGGCGATGGCGCTGGGCGATGATCGGGAGCCGTGGCCCCTGCCCTATCTGGCGGGCCGCGAACAGATGCAGCGGCTCGCGGAGCGGGCGGAAACCTTGGGGAAAGTCTGATGACCGATCTTCGCGCCGATCTTTCCGGCAAGCGCGCCTTCGTCACCGGCGGAGGCACCGGCATCGGCGCCGCCATCGCGCTGGCGCTGGCCGACGCCGGGGCGCAAGTCCACATCACCGGCCGGCGCGAAGGCCCGCTGGAGGAGACGGCGGCGAAGAGCCCACGCGTCACCTGGTCACTGATGGACGTGACAAGCGAGCGGGAGGTGGTGGAGACCATCGCCGCGCAGGGCGTCATCGACATCATGGTCCCGAACGCCGGCATCGCGGAGACGGCGCCGGTCCACAAGATCACGCTCGATTTCTGGCGGAAGGTCCAGGCGACGAATGTGGAGGGCGTCATGCTCTGCACGCGGGAGGTGCTGAAGCCGATGGCAGAGCGCGGCTGGGGCCGGGTCATCATCGTCTCCTCCGTCGCCGGGCTCGGCGGCTTCGCCTATGGCGCCGCCTATTGCGCGTCGAAGCACGCCGTGCTCGGCCTGATGAAATGCGCGGCGGACGAGGTGCTGAAGACGGGCGTGACGGTGAACGCCCTCTGCCCCGGCTATGTCGCGACGCCGATCATCGACCGCTCGGTGGAAAACATCGTCGGCAAGGCGAAGATCAGCCCGGAGGAGGCCCTCGCCTCCCTCCGGGACGTAAACCCGTTCGGCCGGATGATCGAGCCCGATGAAGTCGCCGCCGCCGCGCTCTGGCTCTGCGGGCCGGGCTCCGGCGCCGTGACGGCGCAGGCGATCCCGATTTCCGGGGGTCAGGTGTGAACGAGGCGCGGCCCATAACGGAGGCCGCGTCGAAGGCGCGGCTCCGCCTCTGGCTGCGGCTCCTGAAGGCGACCCGCGCCATCGAGGGGGAGCTGCGGGAGCGTCTCCGGGCGGAGCACGGCTCCACCCTGCCGAGGTTCGACGTGCTCTCCGCGCTGGAGCGCAACCCCGGCGGCCTCCGCATGACCGCCCTCTCCGCCGCCCTCCGCGTCTCCAACGGCAACGTGACCGGCATCGTCGAGCGCCTCGCCGCCGAGGGCCTTGTGGAGCGCCGGGCCGTGGAGGGGGACAGGCGGGCTTTCGAGGTGCGGCTGACGGAGACGGGGGCGGAGGCCTTCGCCGCGATGGCCGCGGCGCATGAAACATGGATCGACCGGCGCCTCGCCGCACTCTCGCCCGAAGAGGCGGAGGCGCTGAGCCGCAGGCTGGACAATGTGACGAGACAGGGGGCGGCATGACCGCGATCAGGGATACGCAGCCGAAGCATTTCCGCCTCCGCTTCGAGGGGGACGTCGCCATAGTTTCGCTCGACCGGCCGGAGCGGAAGAACCCGCTGACCTTCGAGAGCTACGCCGAGCTTCGCGATTGGTTCCGCGAACTGCACTATGCGGAGGATGTCGGCGCCGTCGTCTTCGCCTCGAACGGCGGCAACTTCTCCTCGGGCGGCGACGTGCATGACATCATCGGGCCCCTTCTCGACATGGACATGAAGGGCCTTCTCCGCTTCACGCGGATGACCGGCGACCTCGTCAAGGCGATGGTGAATTGCGGCAAGCCCGTGATCGCCGCGATCGACGGCGTCTGCGTCGGCGCCGGGGCGATCATCGCCATGGCCTCCGACATCCGCTTCGCGACGCCGGAGGCGAAGACGGCCTTTCTCTTCACCCGCGTCGGCCTCGCCGGCTGCGACATGGGCGCCTGCGCGATCCTGCCCCGGATCATCGGGCAGGGCCGGGCGGCGGAGCTTCTTTACACGGGCCGCGCGATGAGCGCGGAGGAAGGCGAGCGCTGGGGCTTCCACAACCGCATCGTCGCGGCGGAGAAGCTGGAGGCGGAGGCCGTCGCCTTCGCGCAGCGCATCGCGGAGGGGCCGGGCTTCGGTCACATGATGACGAAGACAATGCTTGCGCAGGAATGGTCCATGTCCATCGAGCAAGCCATCGAAGCGGAGGCGCAGGCGCAGGCGATCTGCATGCAGACGAAGGATTTCCGCCGCGCCTACGACGCCTTCGTCGCGAAGGCGAAGCCGGTTTTCGCGGGGGATTGATGCCTGACCGCTCCTTCCTCGACTGGCCGTTCTTCGAGCCTCGCCACCGCGAACTGGCTGAAGCGCTGGACGCGTGGTGCGCCGCCAACCTCTCCGCCATCGACCATGAAGACACCGACGCCGCCTGCGTCGCGCTCGTCCGCATGCTCGGCGAAGGCGGCTGGCTCCGCCACTCGGCGGTGGACCCGGACGCGCCGGGCGCGCTGGACGTCCGTTCGCTCTGCCTCATTCGGGAGACGCTGGCCCGGCATGACGGCCTCGCCGACTTCGCCTTCGCGATGCAGGGGCTCGGGACCGGCGCCCTCTCCCTCTTCGGCTCGCCCGAACAGCGCGGCTGGCTGCGGAAGACGCGCGCCGGCGCCGCCCTCTCCGCCTTCGCCCTCTCCGAACCGCGTTCGGGCTCCGACGTCGCGAATATGGAGACGGTCGCCCGGCGCGAGGGCGACAGCTATCTGATCGACGGCGAGAAGACGTGGATCTCCAATGGCGGGATCGCGAACGTCTACACCCTCTTCGCCCGGACCGGCGGGCCGGGCGCGAAGGGGATCAGCGCCTTCATCGTCCCGGCCGATTCCCCTGGCCTGACGGTCGCCGAACGTTTGGAGACGGTCGCGCCCCATCCGCTCGCCCGCCTGAAATTCGAGGGCGTGCGCGTCCCCGTTTCCGCACGGATTGGGGAGGAGGGCGCCGGCTTCCGCATCGCCATGTCCGTGCTGGACGTCTTCCTCTCCACCGTCGCCGCCGCCGCGCTGGGCTTCGCGCGCCGGGCGCTGGACGAGACCTTGGCGCGCGTCCGCGACCGGGAGCTTTTCGGAGCCCCGCTCTTCGACCTCCAGATGGTGCAGGGCCACATCGCGGAGATGGCGCTGGACGTGGACGCCGCCGCCCTCCTCGTCTACCGCGCCGCCTGGACGAAGGACATGGGCGCGCCGCGGGTGACGCGGGAGGCCGCGATGGCCAAGCTCTACGCGACTGACCGGGCGCAGGTCGTCATCGACAAGGCGGTGCAACTTCACGGCGGGGACGGCGTGAGGAAGGGCGGCGTCGTCGAAAGCCTCTACCGCGAAATCCGCGCCCTCCGCATCTACGAGGGTGCGTCGGACGTGCAGAAGGTGGTGATAGCGCGGCATACGATAGGGGGGTGACCATGCTGGGGCCAAGCGCGCATATCGACAGCTTCGCGCGGGACAATCTGCCGCCCGAGGCCGAGTGGCCGGATTTCCGGCTCGAAGGCTTCGACTATCCGCCCTACCTGAATGTCGGCGTCGAACTCACTGACCGGATGGTGGAAAGGGGCTTCGGGGATCACACCGCGCTCATCGGCAACGGCCGCCGCCGCACCTACAAGGAACTGACGGACTGGACAAACCGCCTCGCTCACACGCTGGTGGAGAATTTCGGCGTAAGGCCAGGAGACCGCATCCTGATCCGCTCCGCCAACAACCCCGCCACGGTCGCCTGCTGGCTGGCGGCGACGAAGGCCGGCGCCGTCGTCGTCAACACCATGCCGCTCCTCCGCGCCGGTGAACTCGGCCAGATCGTGGACAAGGCGGAGGTGAAGCTCGCCCTTTGCGACACGAGGCTGATGGAGGAGATGGCGCTCTGCGCCAAGGCAAGCCGTTTCCTCAGGGCCGTCATCGGCTTTGACGGCACCGCGAACCATGACGCGGAGCTGGACCGGCTGGCGTTGACGAAGCCTGTCCGCTTCGAGGCGGTGCGGACAGGGCGGGACGATGTGGCGCTCCTCGGCTTCACTTCTGGCACGACCGGATCGCCCAAGGCGACGATGCATTTCCACCGCGACCTCCTCGTTATTGCGGACGGCTACGCGAAGGAGGTGCTGAAGGTGACGCCGGAGGATGTCTTCGTCGGCTCCCCGCCCCTCGCCTTCACCTTCGGCCTCGGCGGGCTTGCGATCTTCCCACTCCGCTTCGGCGCGGCGGCGACCCTGCTGGAGAACGCCTCGCCGCCCAACATGATCGAGATCATCGAGACCTACCGCGCCACGATCTGCTTCACTGCGCCGACCGCCTATCGCGTGATGCTCCGGGCGATGGACGAGGGGGCGGACCTCTCCTCCCTCCGCGCCGCCGTCTCGGCCGGCGAAACCCTGCCCGCCCCGGTTTACGAGGAATGGCTGGCCAAGACGGGGAAACCGATGCTGGACGGAATCGGCGCGACGGAGATGCTGCACATCTTCATCTCCAACCGCTTCGACGATCACCGCCCCGCCTGCACGGGGCGCCCCGTCGCCGGCTACGAGGCGAAGATCGTCGACGAGGCCGGCAACGAGGTTCCGGACGGAACGGTCGGCCGCCTCGCCGTCCGCGGCCCCACCGGCTGCCGCTACCTCGCGGACGAACGGCAGAAGAAGTACGTCCAGAACGGCTGGAACATCACGGGGGACAGCTTCACCCGCGACGCGGAGGGCTATTTCCACTTCGCCGCGCGGAACGACGACATGATCATCTCCTCAGGCTACAACATCGCCGGCCCGGAGGTGGAGGCCGCGCTCCTCGCCCACGAGGCCGTAGCCGAATGCGCCGTGGTCGGCGCGCCGGACGAGGAGCGGGGCATGATCGTGGAGGCGCATGTCGTCCTCGCCCCGGGCTTCGACCCCGGCCCGGCGACCGCGAAGCTCCTGCAGGAGCACGTGAAGGAGACCATCGCCCCTTACAAGTATCCGCGCCGCGTGCTCTTCATCGAGGCGCTGCCGAAGACCGAGACCGGGAAGATCCAGCGCTTCCGGCTCCGTTCCGCCTGAGGAGAGACCATGACCTGCGTGTTCGTCCAGCTCCGCTGCCATCCGGGCAAGACCTATGAGGTCGCCGACGCGATCTATGAGCGGGAGATCGTCTCGGAACTCTATTCGACCTCGGGGGACTATGACCTCCTGATGAAGGTCTACATTCCGGAAAACGCCGATGTGGGCCGCTTCATCAACGAGAAGCTGCTGACCATCCCAGGCATCGCCCGCTCCCTGACGACGCTGACCTTCAAGGCGTTCTGAACAAGAAAAGACTGCAACAGGAAGGATGAAACCCATGAAACTGAAGGCGAAACTCGCCGCCGCCCTCTCCGCCCTCGCCCTAACGGCTTCCGCCGCCTCGGCCGAGGCGGTGAAGGTCGGCATGATCACGACGCTCTCGGGCGGCGGCGCCGGGCTCGGCATCGACGTGCGGGACGGGTTCCTGCTCGCGCTGAAGCAGGCCGGCTCCGACGTCGAGCTGATCGTGGAGGACGACCAGCAGAAGCCGGACATCGCGGTCCAGCTCGCGGACAAGATGATCCAGTCCGACAAGGTGGACATCCTGACCGGCATCATCTGGTCCAACCTCGCGATGGCCGTCGTCCCCTCCGCCGTGAACCAGGGCAAGTTCTACCTCTCCCCGAACGCCGGCCCCTCTCAGCTCGCCGGCGCGGGCTGTCACAAGAACTATTTCAACGTCGCCTGGCAGAACGACAACCTGCATGAGGGCGCGGGGGCCTACGCCTCGAAGGCCGGCTACAAGAACAGCTTCATCCTCGCGCCCAACTACCCTGCCGGGAAAGACGCGCTCGCGGGCTACAAGCGCTTCTTCACCGGCGACTACGCCGGCGAGGTCTACACCCAGCTCGGGCAGACGGACTACGCCGCCGAGATCGCGCAGATCCGCGCCTCCGGGGCGGACAGCGTGTTCTTCTTCCTGCCGGGCGGCATGGGCATCGCCTTCATGAAGCAATACGCCCAGTCCGGCGTCGACATCCCGCTGATCGGCCCCGCCTTCTCCTTCGACCAGGGCATCCTGCAGGCCGTGGGTGACGCCGCCCTCGGCGTGAAGAACACGTCGCAGTGGTCGAAGGACCTCGACAATGCGGCGAACAAGGCCTTCGTGGAGAGTTTCCAGGCCGAATACGGTCGGCTCCCCTCGCTCTACGCCTCCCAAGGCTTCGACACTGCGAACCTGATGCTCTCCGCACTCAAGGTCGCCGCCCCCGCTGACGCCGACGCCTTCCGCGCCGCGCTGATGAAGGCCGATTTCGCCTCCACCCGCGGCGACTTCAAGTTCGGCCCGAACCATCACCCCGTGCAGGACATATACGTTCGCGAGGTGATCAAGGAGGGCGACGTCTTCACCAACAAGGTGATCGGCGTGGCGCTGGAGGATCATGCGGACGCCTACGCGGCCGACTGCAAGATGTGAACGGCCCCGGCAAGCGTTGGCCCCGGACCTGATCCGGGGCCTCGACGGACAGAGCGCAACACGGCGAGGCCCCGGCTCAAGGCCGGGGCCGGGATACAGGGAACCTCATGTCCACCCTCCTCCTGATCGAGCAGGTCCTGAACGGGCTCCAGTCCGGCGTCATGCTGTTCCTCATGGCGGCGGGGCTGACGCTCGTCTTCGGCGTGATGGGCCTCATCAACCTCGCGCACGGTTCGCTCTACATGGTCGGCGCCTTCGCCTGCGCGACCGTGGCGCTGCTGACGGGCTCCTTCTGGCTCGGCCTCGCCGCCTCGCTCGCCGCCGCGGCGGCCGCGGGGGTGCTGGTGGAGGTGACGGTGCTCCGCCGCCTCTACCGCCGGGACCATCTCGACCAGGTGCTGGCGACCTTTGCGCTGATCCTGATCTTCTCTGAGGCGATCACCTTCACGCAGAAGCAGCTCACCGGCACCTCCCTGCCGATGTATCTCGACCCGCCGGCGCTCCTCGCCGGGGCGGTCAGCCTCCCCTTCGGCATCCAGTATCCCGCCTATCGCCTCGCGATCATCGTCGCCGGGCTTCTGGTGGCGGTCGGCCTCTTCCTCCTGATCGGGAAGACGCGCCTCGGCATCCGCATCCGCGCCGGGGAAAGCGACCGGGAAATGATCGCCGCGCTCGGCGTCGACATCGACCGTCTCTACACCCTCGTCTTCGCCCTCGGAGCCGCGCTCGCGGGCTTCGCCGGGGCGATGGTCGGGGCGATCCAGTCCGTGCAGGTCGGCATGGGCGAACCTGTGCTGATCCTCGCCTTCGTCGTCATCGTCATCGGCGGCGTCGGCTCGATCCGCGGAGCGCTCTGGGGCGCGCTGCTGGTGGGGCTGACGGACACGCTCGGCCGGTTCCTGCTGCCGCTCGGTTTCGCGGAGGTAATGGACCCGGCCTCCGCGCGCGCCGTCGGCGCCTCGCTCGCCTCGATGCTGATCTACATCCTGATGGCGCTGGTGCTGATCTTCCGCCCCACCGGCCTCTTCGGGGCGCGGCCATGATCCGCGAGCCTGTCCTCAACGCCCTGATCCTCGCCGCGCTCCTCCTCGTGCCCCTCGGCGCGCTGGCGATGGACGAGCCCTTCCTCATAACCCTCGCGACGAAGGTGGCGATCTTCGCCCTTGCCGGGGTCGGGCTAAACATCGCGCTCGGGCTCGGCGGCATGGTCTCCTTCGGCCACGCCGCTTTTTTCGGCCTCGGCGGCTACGCGACCGGGGTGCTGGCGAGCCATGCACTCAACTACGACCCGCTGATGACGGAGCCCTTCCAGATCGAGGGGACAACGCAGATGCTTGTCCACTGGCCCGTCGCGCTTCTCCTCTCCGGCCTCGCCGCGCTCGCCATCGGCGCGCTTTCGCTCCGCACCAGCGGCATCTTCTTCATAATGATCACCCTCGCCTTCGCGCAGATGATCTTCTACTTCGCGATCTCCTGGCCGGCCTATGGCGGGGAGGACGGGCTCTCGATCTATGTCCGCTCGGAGTTTCCGGGGCTGAACACGCTGGACCCGATCCAGTTCTTCGCCATCGCCTTCGCGCTCCTCGCCCTCGCGCTCGGCTTCTCCTCCCTCATCGCCCGCTCACGCTTCGGCCTCGCGCTTCAGGGTGCGCGGCAGAACGAGGCGCGGCTGCGGGCGACGGGGATCGGCCCCTACCGCATCCGCCTCGTCGCCTTCGTCATCTCCGGCATGATCACCGGTCTCGCCGGCGCGCTCTTCGCCGATCTCAACCGCTTCGTGAGCCCGGCGATGCTGAGCTGGCAGACATCGGGGGAGATCATAGTCTTCGTCATACTCGGCGGGGTCGGGCGCCTTTTTGGCCCCGTCGCGGGGGCGGGCCTCTACATCCTGCTCGAACACAATCTTGGCGGGCTGACGGAATACTGGAAGCTCCCCTTCGGCTTCCTCCTCCTTGCGGTCGTCCTCTTCGCCCGCGGCGGGCTGATCGGGCTGCTGGCCGGGGAGAAGCGCGATGGCTGAACCCGTCCTTTCCATCCGGGGGCTTCGGAAAAGCTTCGGCGCGCTGACGGCGACGGACGATGTGACGCTCGAACTGCGGCGCGGCGAGATTCACGCGCTCATCGGCCCGAACGGCGCGGGGAAATCCACGCTCATCAAGCAGATCGTCGGCGAGCTGCGGCAGGACGCCGGCGAGATCCGCCTCCGCGGCGAGGAGATCAGCGCCCTTCCCGCCGAGGCGCGGGCGCGGAAGGGATTGGCGCGGAGCTTTCAGGTCTCCTCCCTCGCATCCGAATACACCGTGCTCCAGAACGTCGTCCTCGCCGTGACGGGCGCGCAGGGGCGGGCCTTCGGCTTCCTCCGCCCCGCCCTTTCCGACCCCTCGCTGACCGGGCCCGCCCGCCGCGCCCTCGCCCGCGTCGGGCTCGGGGCCCGGGAGGGGGTCCGCGCCGCCGATCTCAGCCATGGCGAGCGCCGCAGCCTCGAAGTCGCCATGGCGCTGGCGCTGGAGCCCGCCGCCTTCCTTCTCGACGAACCGATGGCCGGCATGGGGCCGGAGGGCTCGGCTCGCCTCACCGAACTCCTCTCCGGCCTCCGGTCCGAGGCGCCGATCCTTCTCGTCGAGCATGACATGGACGCCGTCTTCGCCCTCGCCGATCGCATCACCGTGCTCGTCTACGGCGCCGTGATCGCCACGGGTTCCGTCGCCGAGATCCGCGCCCATCCGGAGGTTCGCCGCGCCTATCTCGGGGAGGAGGAATGACCGCCCTTCTCGAACTCGAGGGCGTCACCGCCTTCTACGGCGCAAGTCAGGCGCTCTTCGGCGTCAGTCTTGAAGTGCAGGAAGGGGAATGCCTCGCCCTTCTAGGCCGCAACGGCATGGGCAAGACGACGACGATCCGCACGATCGCGCGGATGCTCCCGCATAAGGCCGGGACCATCCGCTTCGCCGGGGAGGACCTTGGCCCCCTCCCCTCCCACCGCGCCGCCCGCCTCGGCATCGGGCTGACGCCGGAGGGGCGGCGCTGCTTCCCCAACCTCACCGTGGAGGAGAATCTCGTCGCCGCCGCGCGCCCCGGCCCCTGGTCTTTCCGCACCGTGGCGAAGCTCTTTCCCCGGCTGGAGGAGCGGCGCGGCCAGCTCGCCGCCTCGCTTTCCGGCGGGGAGCAACAGATGCTCGCCATAGGCCGCGCTCTGATGACCAATCCGCGCCTCCTGATTCTCGACGAGGCGACAGAGGGCCTCGCCCCCGTCGTGAGGCAGGAGATCTGGGCCGCGATCCGCAGGCTGAAGGCGGACGGAGGGCTCACCATCCTTCTCGTGGACAAGTCGCTGAAGGAACTCCGCACGGTGGCGGACCGCTTCGCCGTGCTGGAGAAGGGCGAAAGCGTCTGGTCGGGCGAGGGTGCGGCGCTGAACGCCGAAGTGGTCGAACGCTTCCTCGGGGTCTGAGATGATCTTCACCCATGCAGCCCCCGTCCGCTTCCACCATTGCGACCCGGCGGGGATCGTCTTCTACCCCCGCTATTTCGACATGGCGAACGAGGCCGTCGAGTGCTGGTTCGCGGCGCGACTTGGCGCCCCCTTCTGGGCGCTGCACGGCCCGATGGGCCTCGCGACGCCGACCGTCTCGATGGAAGTCCGCTTCGCCGCGCCGAGCCGGCACGGGGACCTTCTCTCCATCGCCATCCGCGCGCTGAAGGTCGGCCGCGCAAGCCTCGACATATCCACGAAGATCACGGCGGAGGCCGAGACGCGGATGGAGATGCGCTCCACCCTCGTCCTCACGGCGCGGGATGGCGGCCGCCCCCGCCCCTGGCCGGAAGACCTGCGCGCCCGGCTTCTGGCCGAGGCGAACCTGGCGGAGGAGGAAACGCGATGAAGACGATCCAGCCGGAAGGATGGGCGAAGCCCCGCGGCTACGCCAACGGGATGCTCGCGCCGGACGGGACGCTGCATGTCGGCGGCCAGATCGGCTGGGAGGCGGACCAGGTCTTCCGCGCCCACGATTTCGTCGGCCAGTTCGAGCAGGTGCTGCGGAACATCCTCGCCGTGGTGGAGGCTGCGGGCGGGCGCGCGGAGCATGTCGCGCGCCTCACCTGGTTCGTGAAGGACAAGGCCGAATACATGGCCCGCCAGCGCGAGGTCGGGGAGGCCTATCGCCGGGTCATGGGCCGCCACTTCCCCGCCATGAGCGTGGTCATGGTCGCCGACCTCGTGGAGCCGGAGGCGCTGCTGGAGATCGAGGCGACGGCGCATATCCCGCCGGCCTGAGCTTCAGCGCCGGCGCGAAAGCCCCGGCAGCCCTACGGGCAGCCCCGCCACCGGCCCGCCCCGGGCGCCCGGCGCCCGGACGCGGGCGAGCGCGGCCTTCGGTCCGGCCATGAGAAGCTGCGCAACCGGGTTCTTCTTCAGCGCCGCCTTCGTCTTTTCGAACCGCATCACCCCTTCGATCCGCCGGTCGAGAAAGGCCCAGGTGTTCGCGAACCCTTCGGACTGGTCTCCGAGCCAGTAGAGCAGCGTGGCGGAATAGACGCCGGAGAGAATCGCCCGCTTCGAATACCAGTTGTAGTCCTGCGACGTGTCGCCGAGCGCCGTCCAGATCGCGTCCGCCGTGCCCCAGATCAGCCGCGCCCCCTCCGCCGCGTTCAT
Organism: Alphaproteobacteria bacterium; assembly: GCA_030429105.1. Taxonomy (GTDB): domain Bacteria; phylum Pseudomonadota; class Alphaproteobacteria; order Rhodobacterales; family Rhodobacteraceae; genus Pikeienuella. The sequence continues at coordinate 15,296 of JAUIDE010000005.1, read as the reverse complement.
CGGCAGGGAAAAGAGCGTCGCCCCGCGCCGCACCGCCTCCCGCTCCCGCGCTGCGACCTCTAGGCGGAGGCGCACGAGCCGCGCCACCCGTTCGGAGTAACGAAGGGCGCCGAGATCCGTCTCCGCCGCGAGCCGCGTCATCTCCGCGTCGCCCGCCTTGTGGAAGGCGACGGCGAGGTCGAGGCCCCGGCGCGGCGTCGCGGCGCGGGCCGTCGCCTCGTCGATCCCCGAATCGGCGATCGCGGCGCGCCAGGTCGCGTCGGACCAGCCGTCGAACGGCGCGTGCGGCAGCGCTGCGGCGAGAAGCTGGGCCCGGACGGCCTCCATCGGATCGCCCGCGGGATCGGTCGTGTCGGTCGCTTCGGTCATGTCGTCTCCGCTTCTTGACGCAGGCGGTGGACAGGGCCGCCTTGCTTGGGTATATAGCGCCCTCCTGCAAAAACCGAAACTCGAACACTGGAAAGGTGGTGACGTAAGTGCAGGTTCTGGTTCGCGACAACAATGTCGATCAGGCGCTTCGCGCGCTGAAGAAGAAGATGCAGCGCGAGGGCATTTTCCGCGAGATGAAGCTTCGGCAGCATTATGAGAAGCCCTCCGTGAAGAAGGCCCGCGAGAAGGCCGAGGCGATTCGCCGGGCGCGCAAGCTCGCGCGCAAGAAGGCGCAGCGCGAAGGCTCGGTCTGAGCCGCAGCCCCAGTCGACGGCGTTGACGACGAACCCCCGGAGCAGGCTCCGGGGGTTTTCGTTTGCTCATGTGGCCGTTTCAGGCGGCGGGTGCGGCGGCGCGGGGGTTTGGGAGCCCGCGCCGCCGCGTCGCGTCCAGGCGGCGGCCTTGCCGCACTTGCCCGCCCTTCCCGCGCCCGTGGTGGGTGTCGGCGCGGAACGCGAAGGGGCGTCCACACTCATGGCCGGATGATGCGCCCGCGCCCCTTGCGCGCAAGCGCGCCTTCACGAGCACAGCGCGCTTTGCGCCGGTCGCGCCGGCGCCGGACATGCCGCGCGCCATCCGTTTACGCGCCCGTCGGCTTGGGCTAACGTCGCAACTCATTCATGCATCACGAATGGGGAAAGACCTGAAAATGAACCGGGATCGGGGCCCCCTCGCGAATGGCGCGCTCCTCGCCCTTGCGCTCGCGCTCATCCTCGCCGCCCATGAGGTGAACCGGCAGCCGGGCTGGAGCCTGGTCGGCGTCTACGTCTACTGGTTCAGCCGGATCGGCATGACCTATCTCATCATCGTCGGCGCCTATGCGGCGCTGGCGCAGGCGCTTCCCGAGCGGTCGTCGCCTTACGCCCATGTCGGCCTCGCAACCGCCCTTTCCTACCCGCCCTTCGTCATGGCGGTGACGACGCTCGACCTTATCATTGGCGACATGACCCTTCTCGGGACGGCTCCAGACGTCCTAGTGAGCCGACTGGGGCTTGAGGCGGCGTCGCTGATCGACAATCACCTGACGACTTCCGCACTCCTTCTCACACCCTATCTGCGCCATGCGTTGGCCCCGGCCGCCCCGCGACCTGCTCTGCCCTACGCGCCGCAACGGGAGGCCGCCATCGCCGCCTCGCCTTCCGCGCCGGAGCCGGAGCCCGAGCCGGAGCGGGCGCGCCCGGACGTTCCCGGCCTCCTCCTCGCCTCGCAGCCGCAAGTCGAGGGCGATCTCATCGCCGCGGAGGCGCAGGAGCATTACGTCAAACTCAAGGCGACCGTGCAGGGCGGCATGGCTCTATACCGGTTCGGAGACGCGGTGAGGGACCTTGCGCGCTATCCCGGCATGCAGGTCCACCGCTCGCACTGGGTGGCGGACCCTGCCGTGGCGGCGGTGATCGGCAAGCGCGGCTCGATGAAGCTCGAACTTTCTACGGGGGAGGTCATCCCCGTGTCCCGCCGCTACGAGTTGGAGGTCGAGGCGCGTTATGCGGACCGGGAGCGGCGTGCGGAGTAGGCTTTGAATGCGTTTTTACGCACGAAGCCGACGTTGGTCCGGTCCTTGGGCCGATTCACCGCTTGGCGCCGGGCCCATGCTATGGCCTACTCCCTTTGCCGTATTCAGGAGAGATATCATGGCCGCGCTCAAACATAGTCTGGCAATCGCAGTCGCCTTCGCAACGCTCGCCAATTCGCCCGCACAATCTGGAGACGTCGGCGCCGGCATACTCGGCGGCGTGATCGGCGGCGTCGTAGGCAGCGTCATCACCAATTCGGTGAACCAGAACCGGCAGCAGCAGCCCCAGACCGTCGTTCGGGAGCGCGAGGTGATCGTGGAGCGGGAGCGCCCGCGCACCGTTTACGTAGACCGCACGCCGCGGCAGACTATCGATCCCTACACGCGCGAGGAGAACCGGCGGACCCAGGTCGCTCTCAACTATTTCGGCTTCAACGCCGGCGCGCCCGACGGTGTGCTTGGTGGGCGCTCTCGCGGCGCGATCCAAGCCTTCCAAGCCTACATGAATTTCCCTGCGACCGGCTATTTGACGCCTCAGGAGCTCGGCTTTCTGAACGGCGCCTATGACCGGGCCGTCGCGGAAGGACCGACCACCATGCAGATCGCGGCGTCGAGCCCGCAGGGCGTCCGGGCCGTCCTGCCCTACTACTATTCTGGGGTGCTGCCGCAGGGCTATGGGGTCCAGCCTCAGCCGATCGTTCCCTCGAGCCCGTTCCCGCAGCAGGTCGCGGTCGCGCCGCAGACGCAGGTCGCCGCCCTCGCGCCGCAGCCCGCGCCCACGCCCGAGCCTGCGGCGGCGCCGGAGCCCGCGGCGCCCGCCGGCCTTCCGCTCTTCACCTCCGGGCCTATTGAAGCCTCGATGAGCTCCTTCTGCGCGCGGATCGCGCCCGCCGCCGTGGGCGTGTCCCTCCAGGAGGCTGCCCTTTCGAGCGATGGCGAGTATGTTCTCGCCTCCCAGTTCTGCGCAGTGCGCGCCGAGGCGCTTTCGGAATCCGACCGGCTCGCCGGGACGATCCAGGGCGTCACCCGCAGCGAGATGCAGCGCCAGTGCGAGGCCTTCGCGCCGACGATGGACCGCTACGTTGCGACGCTCGTCGGCGAAGGCGCGCCGGCCGCGAAGGCCGCGCTCCAGGCCTACGCCGTCGGCTCCGGCGTGCCGCTTCAGGCGCTCGCCGCAAATTCCCGGATCTGCCTTGGCGTCGGTTACGGCGCCGACAATTCCCGCGTGACGCTTGCGAGCGCGATGATCCTCGTCGGCATCGGCGAGTCGAGCTTCGGGGAGACGCTGGCCTATCACCTCGCATATGGGTTCGGCGCGCCTGAGAACAGGGCGCGGTCCGCCGAATGGCTCGACGATGCGGCTGCGGGCCTCGCCGCGGGCGCCCGCCCGGCCGTCGCCAATGCGGGGGCCGAGCGGCCGCAACTCCTCCTCGCCATGGCCTCCCGCCTGCGCGGCGCGCCGGCTCAGGCTCCGGCTACGCAGGAGATCGCCGCGCCGCCGGCCGCCGGCGGGTTCCAGATGCCGGGCGTACCGGAGCCGAAGAAGCAGCTCTGAACGCTGCGGGGCTTGCGCGGCGGGCGGATTCTTCTCCTTATCGGGGAATCTGCCCCCGGAGCCCCCCGCCATGCAGCCCCTCCTCGACCGCATCGAAGCCGCCACCCGTCCGACCGCAGAGGGCGGGCTCCCGGCGCAGTACATCCCTGCCCTCGCCCGCGTGGACCCGAAGAAATTCGCCCTCGCCGTCGTCACGAAGGAGGGTGCCGAATACGCCGTCGGCGACGCCGACGAGCCTTTCTCCATCCAGTCCGTCTCCAAGCTCTTCACGCTCGCGCTGGCGATGGAATGGATCGGAGACAGTCTCTGGGACCGGGTGAAGCGCGAGCCCTCGGGCATGCGCTTCAACTCCATCATCCAGCTGGAGACGGAGAACGGCGTGCCGCGCAACCCGTTCATCAACGCGGGCGCAATCGTCGTGACGGACGCGCTGCTGCACACCCGCCCCTCCATCGCCGTCGGCTTCCGCAACCAGATGCGCCTTCTGAGCCGGGACGAGAGCGTGCGATATGACAGCGAGGTCCACCGCTCCGAGATCGCGACGGGAGACATGAACCGCGCCGCCGCCTTCCTCCTGAAAGCGAAGGGAAACCTGACGGAGGACCCGATCGAGGCGACCAACGTCTATTTCCAGTTCTGCTCCCTCGCCATGACAGCGCGGCAGGTCGCCCGCGCCGCGCTCTTCCTCGTCGCGCCGCAACCGGGTGATGCCGCGCTGGCGAAGGGGACCCATGCGCTGCGCCTCCGGGCGATCATGCGGACCTGCGGGCTCTACGACCAGTCGGGCGAATTCGCCTTCCGCGTCGGCCTCCCCGCGAAATCCGGCGTGGGCGGCGGAATCGTCGCGGTGAACCCGGCCAAGGGCTACGCCGCCTGCGCGTGGTCGCCGCCGCTCGACAAGTTTGGCAACTCCATCGCGGCGACAGAGGCGCTGGCGCTCCTCGCGGCTGAAACCGGAGTCTGACCGCCCATGAAGCGGATCTGCGTCTACTGCGGCTCGCGTGACGGGGACGACCCGGGCTTCGCCCGCTCGGCCGAGGCCGTCGGCGCCGGGATCGCGGCGCGCGGGTTCGGGCTCGTCTACGGCGCGGGCGATGTCGGCCTCATGGGCCGCGTCGCCGCCGCGGCGCTGAAGGGCGGGGCGGAGGTCGTCGGCGTAATCCCCCATCACCTCAGGACGCGGGAGATCGAGCGCTCGGGCCTCACCGAACTCATCCGGGTCGAGACGATGCATGAGCGGAAGACGATCATGTTCGAGCGGGCGGATTCATTCGTCGCCCTGCCTGGCGGGCCGGGCACGCTGGACGAACTGATCGAGCTTCTCACATGGCGGCAGCTCGGCCTCCATGAAAAGCCCGCGCATCTCCTCAATCTCGGCGGCTACTGGGATCCGCTGCTGGCCCTCTTTCGCCAATGCGTCGCCCGCGGCTTCGCGTCGCCCGGCTTCCTCGGCTTTCTCACCGTGCACGAGAACCCGGAAGCGCTGCTCGAAGCGCTTTGACTCAGCGGCCCTCGACGCGCCAGGCCGCGACCATAAGCCCGGCGGAGAGGAGCAGCATCAGCCAGCCGGGTGCGAGTGGCGTGAGGCGCACATCCTCCACCGCGTAAGCCTCCCGCCGCGCGAGCCCTGCCCAGCCCCGGCCCGAAGCGGCGCGGCCTTCGCCGACGCGGCGGATATCCGGCGGCCCGTCCTCCAGCCAGTGCGCGCCGCCGCGCGTCGCGGTCAGGAGAGCTGCGAGCGGCTCCGCGCTCGCCACCGCCCGCTCGAACTCCACCGGCGCCGGCGGGCCGATCGCCGCGATGGAGGAGAGCGCGCCGTCGGAAAGGAGATGAAGCCCCTGCTCCTCCGCCTCGAACACCGCACGCCAGAGCCCCGGCCCCGCCGCCTCGAAGGGCACGACCGAACGTGCTCCGGAGGGCGCGACGATCTCCAGCCGCTCCGGGCTCTCCTTCACCGAGCGGCGAGCCACGGTGAGCCGCGCCCCCTCCGCCACGGCCGAAAGCGCCTCCTCCTCCAGCTCCGGCTCCTTCATGAGCCAGTGCGCGAGGCGGCGCAGCAGCTCCGCCTGCGGCCCCCCGCCCTCATAACCGCGGGACCAGAGCCATGCATGGTCCGAGCCGAGCACGGCGACGCGCCCTTCCCCCACCCGGTCGAGCACGAGGAGCGGGCGCTCGTCCGCCCCCGCCATCACCACCTCGCCGGAAAGGCGCTCCATTTCGATCTGCCGCATCCACCGGCCCCAGACGGGCGCGCCCGGCGCCCCCCCGTTGAAGAGGTCGAGCCCGGCGGTGACCGGGTGGCGCGCGCCCGGCTCCGTCACCGTAGGCAGATAGGGAGCTTCGATCAGGCCGCCTGTCGGCGCAACGGGAAGAATCTCCGCCAGCGGCGTGCGGTAAAGGCTCTCGACTCCCGCAAACCACGGACCCGCCGCGATCAGCACCGCGCCGCCATCCCGCACATATCGCGCAATGTTGGCGATGTAGGGCGAGGGCAGCACGCCGCGGCGGCGGTAGCGGTCGAAGATGATGAGGTCGAACTCGTCCACCTTCTCCAGGAACAGCTCCCGCGTCGGAAAGGCGATGAGCGAAAGCTCGAAGACAGGCGTGCCGTCCTGCTTCGTCGGCGGGCGGAGAATGGTGAAATGCACGAGATCAACGGAGGGATCTGCCTTCAGCAGGTTACGCCAGGTCCGCTCCCCGGAATGCGGCTCCCCGGAGACGAGGAGGACGCGCAGCCGGTCCCGCACCCCGTTCACGGTGAAGGCGGCGCGGTTGTTGCGGTCCGTCGCCTCGCCCTCGGCGACCTCAAGCGCCAGTTCGACGATGTTCGCCCCGCCATGCGTGATCGGGATCGTGAGCGAGCCTTCCCGGCCCGGCGCCAGTGCCGTCTCCCCCGCCGGCGCGCCGTCCACCGTGATCGAGACTCGCGCGGCCGGAAGCGCCGCAAGCCGCGCCTCTGGCCCGAAATCCTCAACTCGGAAACGGAAAGTCACGTCCTCGCCGACGATCCCGAAGGCCGGCGCGGCGCTCACATGAAGCCGCCGGTCGAACTCGCCCCGCGCGCCGGTCAGGAGCGCGTTGACCGGGCCTGGGAAACTCTCCAGCAGGTCCGCGTCATGCGCCTGCCCGTCCGTGACGAGCAGCGCGCCTGCGATCCTGTCCTGAGGGACTTCCGCCGCGGCGGCCGTGAGCGCGGAGAGGAGCCGCGTGCCCGGGTCCCCCACCGGCCCGCCCTCGTTCCGCACGCGAACGACGCGGGGTTCCACCGGGTTCTCCGGGTCGCGTGCGTTCAGCGCCTCGATCGCGGCGAGCGCCGCCGTCTCCGCCTCCGCCGCCTGCGCCGAACGTTCACCGATCGACTGGCTCTCGCTCTCGTCGACCACGATAAAGGCGATGTCGGTCAGCCCCCGCCGCGCCTCGCGCACGAGGGACGGATTGGCCAGCGCGAGGAAGAGCGCGCCGAAACCGAGCGCGCGGAGCGCCCAGGCGGGAGAGCGCGCCAGCGCTGCGTAGACGACGAGAAGAAGCGCCACCGCCCCCGCCAGAAAGAGGAGGAGCGGAGAAAGCGCCGGGTCGAAGGCGAGCGCGGCGTTCAATTCCCCAGCCTTTCGAGCAGCGCCGGCACATGCACCTGGTCGGACTTGTAGTTGCCCGTCAGCGCATAGAGCACGACATTGACGCCGAAGCGGAAAGCGAGCTCCCGCTGGCGCATGCCGTCCGCCCGGCCCACCGGCGCGAGGAAATCGCCCCCCTCGCTCACCGCCCAGGCCGCCGCCCAGTCCGCCGAGCCGATGACGACGGGGGATACGCCGTCATTCGGGTCAGAGATCAGGCTTACGCCCTCCTCGCCCTCCGGCGCCGGGCGAGGCGCTTCGAGCCAGACCTCGCCGCCCGTCCACCGCCCCGGAAACCGGTCAAGAAGATAGAAGGTCCGCGTTAGCACATGATCGGCCGGCACCGGCACCAGAGGCGGCAGGTCGAGCGCCGAGACGAGCCGGCGCAGCGCGCCGGCGTTCGGGCCCGAGGCGGAGCCGCCGCGGGCGAGGTGCGCGTCCCGCGTGTCTATCAGGAGCATCCCGCCGTTCCGCATGTATTCGTTGAGCCGGGCGGAGGCTTCATCCGAGGGCGTCGGCTGCCGGTCCGTCACCGGCCAGTAGAGGATCGGGTAGAAGGCGAGCTCGTCCGTCTCGAGATTCACCGCCATCGGCTCCACCGGCTCGACCGCGGTGCGCGCAGCAAGGACGCGTGAAAGTCCGCGCAGCCCCGCCTCAGCCATCCTGTCGATCTCGGCGTCTCCGGTCAGGATGTGGGCGAGCACGGTCTGGTTCGCGGCGATCACCGCACGTTCCTCGGCGCTTTGCGCTTCGGCCGGCTGCGGCGCGCCGAGGCCGACCCCGAAGCCGGCGGCGAGGAGCAGCACTGCCGCGCCCCGTCCGAGCCGCAGCCGCCGTCCCGAAAGCCGCATCGCCGCAATCAGATCGGCCATGAAGAGCAGCACCGCGAAGGCGAGCAGCCAGTGCGCCAGCGGCCGCTCCGTCCGCCCGCCGAGCGTCTCCACCCCGGCGGAAAGCGGCGGCTGCGGCGCGAGCGTAAGCCCCGTCGGCTCCGGGAAGAGGTTGTAGGCGAGCCGCGCCGTATCCCCCGCATAAAGACCCGGGGGCGCATCCGGCCCAGCCGGCTCAGCGAGCCGAACAGCGGGGACGGCCGTCGCGTCCCCGGTCGCAGGAGCCGCGCGGCCGAACCCGTCCAGCGCGGCGACGAGGCGCATCGGCGCCTCGGGCGGCGGCGCCTCGCCCGCCCCTCCGCCTGCCGAGAGCGCGATGAGCCGGCGCTGCATGTCCACGAACAGGCCCGAAAGCGGGAGGGAGGACCATTCGGCGTTCGCCGTGACATGGAAGAGCACCACCCGCCCGTCTCCGAGTGGCGCGGCCGTCACGAGCGGCGTCCCGTCCTCCAGCGTCGCCCAGGTCTTGTCCGCGAGATCGGGCCCGAGCCGGGCGAGGATCTGGCTCGAGACGGTCACCTCCCGCGGCGCGGAGAGGCCATAGAACGGGCTCTCGCGCGTGAAGTCGCGGATCGCCTGCGGCGCGCCCCAGGCCATCGCGCCGCCCACCGCCCGGCCCCCGGCGCGGAGCGGAACGGGGAGGAGCGGGTCCTCCTCCGCCGCATCGGCGGCCCCGGCGGCGGCGAGGTCGGCGCCGCGCGCCAGCCGCGGCCCCGCGAAGCGGACAAGAAGGCCGCCGGCGCGCACGAACTCCTCCAGCGCCTCCCGCTCCGGCCCCGCGATCCTGCCGATATCGGCGAGATAGATCGCGTCCGGATTGGCGGCGATGAGGTCGGAGACGCTCCCCTCAACCACCTCCGCGTTCCGCTCCAGCGCGGTGCGGAGATAATGGAGAGAGGAGACGAGGCGCAGCCCGCCGTCCTCCGCCGCCCCGGCGGCGAGGCCGACGCGCCGGCGGCGCTGGCTCTCGTCCGTCAGCGCGACGGCGCCTGCGCTCTCCTCCTCGATGAGCGCGAGTCGCGTGATCTGGTTGCGAAGCTCGAGCGGCAGGTCGATCTCGGCGTCCGCCACAGCCTCGCCGGGCTCGAACACCGCCTCCGCCGTCGCCAGCCGCCGCTCCCCCTCGCCTTCGCCCGGCGCCCGGCCGAAGACGGCGACACGCGCCGCCCGTTCAGGCCCGCCGCCCGCGCGGAGCACGGAAACCATCAGCCGCCCGTCCTCTAGCCGCGGGGCTGAAAGCGCGGAGGCGGTCGCCTCGGGTCCGATCACCCGGAGCCCGCCGAGCCCGTCCAGCGCCCTGGCCAGCGCGCCGGAATCGCCGTGGGAAAGACCGTCGGTGATGAAGACGACGTCAAGCGCGCCCTCTTCGTCCGAGGGCCGCACCATGCCTTCGAACGCCTCCGCCCACTCCTCCCGCAGCGGCGCCCATGGCGCCGGGACCAGCGCCTCGACGACGCCGCGCCACTCACCCGCGGGCCGGGGCGTGAGGCGGAAATCGGGCGGAACCGGTTGGGCGACGACATGGAGCGAAACAGGGCGCCCCGCCCGTTCGGCCCGCTCGATCTCCGCCAGCGCCGTCTCGCGCCTCAGGTCCCAATCCGGCGCGCTCGCCCAGCCGCCGTCCATCACGATGGCGACCGGCCCGGAGCCTGTGAGCCGCTCCTTCGGGTTCAGCACCGGCTCCGCGAAGGCGAGGATCAGCGCGGCGGCGAGCGCCATGCGGAGGATGAGCAGCCAGAGCGGCGTGCGGTGCGGCGTCTTCTCCGGGTCCTCGAGCCCGAGGAGGAGCCGCACGCCGGGGAATGAGACGCGCCCCGGCGCCGGCGGAGTCGCCTTCAGCAGCAGCCAGAGCGCCGGCAGCGCCGCCAGGGCCGCCAGAAGCCACGGGTTGAGGAAGGCGAGCGCGCCGAGGGTCAGCATCAGCGGCGCCCCCCGGCGAGAAGGCCGTAGAGCCACAGCAGCGCCTTCCGCGGGCTCTCATCCGTCCGGTGGACGAGCACGCGCCATCCGCAGCGCCGGGCGAGCCGTTCCAGGTCGGCCCGGCGTTCGGCCAGCCTGTCCCTGTAGGCCTGCTGGAGCCCACGGGCGCGGTCCGTCTCGAACTTCACGCTGCGGCCGAGCGATTCGAAGATCAGCCGCCCGTCGAAAGGAAACGTCTCCTCCGCCCGATCCACGACCTGCACATATGCGCCGGAGACGCCGGAGGCCGCAGCGTGGATCAGCGCGGGGAAGATCTCGTCCCGCGCCCCCATGAAGTCGGAGAGGAATACGGCCTGCCCCCCCCGGGCGAAATCCGCATGGGGCGGAGCGCCGAAATCCGGACGGGTCGGGCGCGTCTCGGATAGGATCTTGCCCATCCGCATCAGCTGGCTCTCTCCGCTCGCCGGCCGCGCGGCGTCCGTGCCGAGGAGGCTGACCCGCTCCCCGCCGCGGATCAGCAGCACGCCGAGCGCGAGGGAGAGGAGCGCCGCGCGCTCAGCCTTCGTTCGCACCGCGCCCTCGGAGCGGAAATCCATGGAGAGCGCGTCGTCGCGCCAGATCGAGACGGTCTGCGCCGCCTCCCACTCCATCTCGCGCACGAACATGTGATCGGACCGGGCCGAGCGCCGCCAGTCGACCGACTGATGCGGGTCTCCCGGCAGCGCCTCGCGGAACTGCCAGAAGGCCTCGCCCGGCCCCGCCCGTTTCCGACCATGGACCCCGGCGGCCACCGAAGCCGCGAGCCGCTCCGCCTCCGCCAGCAGCGGCGGGAGCGAGCCGGAGATACGCTCCGCGTCGCGCCGGAGCCAACCGGCGCCGACCCGTTCGACGGGCTTCGGGGCGGCCGGAACGGCCATCAGGCCGCGTCTTCCGCCGCGCCGAGCGCGCGCGCGGAAAGCGCGTCGATCACCCGCTCGAGGCTGTCGCCCTCGGCCCGCGCCGCGAAGGTGAGCGCCATGCGGTGGACGAGCGCGGGCCGCGCCAGCGCCGCGACGTCGTCGATATCGGGCGCGAGCCGCCCGTCCATCAGCGCGCGCGCGCGCGCCGCGAGCATCAGCGCCTGAGCGGCGCGGGGCCCGGGGCCCCAGTTCACCGCGCGCTCCACGAAATCGTAGGCTTCCGCCTCGCCCGGCCGCGCCGACCGGACCAGCCGCAGGATCGCGTCGACCACCCGCTCACCCACCGGCATCCGCCGAACAAGCCGCTGCGCCGCCATCAGCTCCTCGCCGGTAAATACCGGAGCGGCTGTCGCCTCCCCAACCGAAGTCGTCGCGATCAGGATTTCCCGCTCCGCCGCCAAAGTCGGATAGGCGACGTCGATCTGGAGCAGGAACCGGTCCAGCTGCGCCTCCGGCAGCGGATACGTCCCCTCCTGCTCGATCGGGTTCTGCGTCGCGAGCACATGGAAGGGCGGCGTCAGGTCCCGCCTTTGGCCCGCGATGGTGACGAACTTCTCCTGCATCGCCTGAAGGAGCGCGGATTGCGTGCGCGGGGAGGCGCGGTTGATCTCGTCCGCCATCAGGAGCTGGCAGAAGATCGGCCCCTCGATGAAGCGGAAGGAGCGGCCGCCGCCCGCCGTCTCCTCCAGCACCTCGGCGCCGAGAATGTCCGCCGGCATGAGGTCCGGCGTAAACTGGATGCGCTTTGCGTCGAGCCCCATCACCGTGCCGAGCGTCTCGACGAGCCGCGTCTTAGCGAGCCCGGGCGCGCCCACGAGGAGCGCGTGCCCGCCGGAAAGCATCGCATTGAGCGCGAGGTCGACGACCGTCTCCTGCCCGATCACGCGCTTCGCGATCTCCGCACGCGCCGCGCGGAGCTTCTCGCCGACCGCCTCGATCTCTCCGATGATGTCCGGCTCTGCGCTCATGGGCCACGCTCCCTGCAATCCGGCGCCGTCGATGCGCCCCGACGAGACAACCTATATGGTGTGGACCATAAAGCGAGTCACCGGGATGTGAAAATGACCGAGACGAAAGTCACGCCGGCGCCCGACGATCTGGCGAAATCCGTCGCCGAAGCCGCGAAAGCGGGCAGGAAAGGGCCGCCGCCCGTCCATCTCTGGAACCCGCCCTTCTGTGGCGATCTCGACATTCGAATCGCGCGAAACGGGCAATGGTTCTATCTGGGCTCCCCCATAGGGAGAGAGCCGCTGGTCCGCCTGTTCGCCTCCGTGCTGAAGAAGGAAGGCGGCAAACACTACCTAGTCACCCCTGTCGAGAAGATCGGGATCATAGTCGAGGACGCGCCCTTCGTGGCGGTGGATTTCACCGTTGAAGGATCAGGCAAGGAGCAAGTCCTCACCTTCCGCACGAATGTCGGGGACGAGACGGTCGCCGGGCCCGAAAACCCGATCCGTGTGGAGCGCGACCCGGAGACGGGCGAGCCCTCGCCCTATGTCCATGTCCGCCGCGGGCTTGAGGCGCTGATCGACCGGAAGAGCTATTACCGCCTCGTCGAGGCCGGCGAGGTGGAGGAGGCGGGAGGGCGGCGGATGTTCGGCCTCCGCTCCTCCGGCGCCTTCTTCCCCTTCTGCCCGGCGGAGGAGGTCGGGCTGTGAGCGGCGTTCCGGCGGGCCTTGCGGAGCGCATCGGCCGCCATGCGCAGGCCGGCCGGCTCGAATGGATCGGCCTCCGCCCCGCCCGCCGCGAGCCGGTGGAGGAGCCCGGGGCGGCGGAGATCGGCCCGGCCGGGCTCTTCGGGGATCATCGCAGCGCCGGCCAGCCCGGGCCGCGGGCCGTGACGCTGATCCAGCATGAGCATCTCCCCGTGATCGCCGCCCTCGCCGGGCGGGCGGAAGCCCCGCCCGCCCTCCTCCGCCGCAACCTCGTCATTTCCGGCGTCAACCTCGCAGCCCTCCGCCACGGGGCCGTTCGCATCGGCGGCTCCCTGCTCCGCATCTCTGGCCCCTGCCCGCCCTGCTCCCGCATGGAGGCGGCGCTCGGCCCCGGCGGCTGGAACGCGATGCGCGGCCATGGCGGCTGGTATGCGGAGGTGCTGGAGCCGGGCGCGGTGCGGATTGGGGATGTCGTGGAGCCGGCCTGACGCTTGCCTTCCGCATCCCCCGGGCGCAAATGGGGCGCATGTCAGGGCTGAGCCGATCCGAGATTGAACGCGCAGTGCGCCTCGCCGGCGCGCGCCGGTCCGATTACGACCTCAACCCGGAGATCAAGCGCGCCCTGAACGGCGCCCGCCCCCTCCGCCCCGCCGCCGTGCTTTGCGGCGTCGTGGAGCGGCGGCACGGCCTCGCCGTCATCCTCACCCAGCGCCCCGCGACGATGCGCGAACATGCGGGGCAGATCGCCTTTCCCGGCGGCAAGATCGACGCGACGGATGCGGACGCCGTCTCCGCCGCCCTCCGCGAGGCGGAGGAGGAGGTAGGCCTCCCGCGCACGGCGGTCGAGGTTCTCGGCGTGATCGACCCCTACGAGACGGGCACCGGCTTCCGCGTCGAGCCCGTCGTCGCGATGGTGGACCCGTCCGCGCCGCTCCGGCCCGAGCCCGGCGAGGTCGAGGAGATATTCGAGGCGCCGCTGGATTTCCTCATGGACCCGGCGAACCTGAAGCGCCACAGCGGCGAATGGGGCGGGCGCCAGCGCTTCTACTACGCGATCCCCTGGGAGGGCCGCTACATCTGGGGCGCCACCGCGGGGATGCTGAAATCCCTGGCGGACCGGATCGCCGCCTTGCAGGGCGTCCGGGCCGCGGAATGACGCGGATCGCGCCCGCCTGGCTCGCGGACCCGGCGGTGCAGGCGGCGATGGCGGCGCTCGCGCCGCTCCGACCACTCTTCGTCGGCGGCTGCGTGCGGGACGCGCTGATGGGCCGCGAGGGCGCGGACGTGGACATCAGCGTCGCCGCCCCGCCCGAAGAAACCATGCGCCGCGCCGCCGAAGCCGGGCTCCACGCGCACCCGACCGGGATCGAACACGGCGTCGTCACCCTCGTCGCGATGGGTCGGCCCTTCGAGGTCGCCAGCCTCCGCCGCGACGTGGAGACGGACGGGCGCCGCGCCGTCGTCGCCTATACCGAGGGCGTGGCGGAGGATGCCGCGCGGCGCGACTTCACCCTGAACGCCCTCTATGCGGACGCGTCCGGCGCCGTGCTCGACCCGACCGGGGAGGGCCTCGCGGACCTCGCCGCCCGTCGCCTCCGCTTCGTCGGGGAGCCGCGGCGGCGGATCGAGGAGGATTACCTCCGCATCCTTCGCTTCTTCCGCTTCCATGCCCAACTCGGCTTCGCCTTCGACGACGCGGCCGCCCTCGACGCCTGCCATGACCTCGCGCCGGGCCTCGCCCGCGTCTCACAGGAGCGGATCGGCGCAGAGATGCTGAAGCTCCTCGCCGCGCCGGACCCGGAGCCCGCGCTCGCCGCGATGGGCCCGGTCTTGCCCATCGTCCTGCCCGGCGCCGCGCCCTTCGCCGGCCTCGTCGCGTCGGAGCGGCGCGAGGGCGAGGCGCCCGCTCCGCTACGCCGCCTCGCCGCGCTCGGCGCCCCGGGCGCCCCCCGCGCGCTCCGCCTCTCGAGGGCCGAAGCGGCGGCGCTCGGCGCGATCGGCGCCGCCTTCTGCGGGCGGCAGCGCCCCGCCGAAGCCTCCTACCGTCACGGCCCCGAGGCGGCGCGGGACGCGCTCCTGATCCGCGCCGCCGCGGGCGAGCCGCCCCCGCCCGGGTGGCGGGCGGAAATCGCCCGAGGCGCCGCCGCCTCCATGCCGCTCTCCGCCGCCGATCTTATCGCCATCGGCTGGCGCCCCGGTCCCGCCCTCGGCGCCGCGCTCAAGCGCGCCGAGGCGCGATGGATCGAAGCGGACTTCGCGACGAGCCGAGCGGCGCTGCTCTCCGAGGCTGGAACGCCGGAAGAAGGCTGACCGCTCCCGCCCCGCCGCCATGGACAGCGCCGCCGCGCCCCTTATCATGGGCGCGCGGGCGGCGAAGCGGCGGAAGGCTGGGCATATGGGCGGGCGGATCGCGGATTTCCTGATCTGGCTCGGCGAGGTCTGGGCCGCGCTCGCGCCGGAGCGCCCGCCCGCCCGCGCGCTGGGCCTCGTAGCCGGGACTCCGACGCTGCTGATCCATGACGGCGCCGCCTACCGGCCCGAACAGGCTGCGCGGCCCGGGGATTCCGCGCCGCTCCTCCTCGGAGAGGAGGAGGCGCTCACCCTCCGGCTCGAGATTCCGGCGGAGGCGGCGCTCCACGGCGCGGGCGCGGCGCGGCTCGAAGCCGGGCGCCGGCTCCCTTTCGCGCTGGCGGAGGCGGACTGGGCGCTGGCCCGCGCGCCGGAGCCCTGGGCGCCTGCGGCGATCTGGCGCTTCGCCGCC
>JAUIDE010000189.1 GCA_030429105.1 Alphaproteobacteria bacterium | reverse complement strand
GCTCTTCGACATTCTCGCTCGCCCGCTCCGCGTGGCGCTGGCCGAGCGCGGGCTCGAATCGAAGCTGATCTACACGGCGCTTCAGGAGAAGTTCTTCACCGACATGCGGCTTTCGCTGTTCGGCGGGTTCTTCATCGCGTTTCCGTTCGTCTCCATGCAGCTCTGGCGCTTCGTGGCGCCGGGCCTTTATCAGAACGAGAAACAGGCGTTCTGGCCGTTCCTCGTGGCGACGCCTGTGCTGTTCTTCATGGGCGCCAGCCTCGTCTATTTCGGCGTGGCCCCGCTCGCCTTCGGCTTCTTCCTTGATTACGGCAACAACGCCGCGGGCGAGGTGGCTACGTCGACGGAGTTCCTTGGCCGGGTGCGCGAGTATCTCGGCATCATGATGACGTTCATCCTCGCCTTCGGCATCTGCTTCCAGCTGCCGGTCCTGCTCACCCTCCTCGGGCGGGCCGGGATCGTGACGGCGGACGGACTGGCGAGCAAGCGGCGCTACGCCATCGTCGGCATAGCCGCGGCCGCGGCGATCCTCACGCCGCCGGACCCGATCAGCCAGATCGGGCTCGGCGTGCCGATCTATCTCCTCTATGAAATCTCCATCCATCTCGTCCGCATGTTCGAGCGGAAGCGGGAGAAGGAGCTTCGCGAAGCCGGGCTCTGGGAGGAGGACGAGGAGGACGAGGACGAGATCGAGACGGGCAAGAAAGCGACGTGACAGCCGAGGACGCCAACGAGGCCGCGCGCAGGCTCGCGGCGCTGGAGCGTATCGCCGCTGCGCTCGAACGGCTCGCGCCGCCGCCCGCGCCGCCGCCGGCCTTCGGCGAGGCGGACGCCTATCTCTGGCGGACGTCGCCGGACCGGCTCCAGCCAGTCCCGCGCGTCTCCCGTGTTCCGATCGGCCTGCTCGTCGGCGTCGACCGGGCGCGCGATACGCTGCTGGATAATACGCGCCGCTTCGCCGCCGGGGCGCCGGCGAACAATGCGCTGCTCTGGGGCGCGCGGGGCATGGGCAAATCCTCCCTCGTGAAAGCGACCCATGCGGCGGTGGCGGCGGAGGCGGGCGGGGGGCTCGCGCTGATCGAGATTCACCGGGAGGATATCCCCTCGCTCGACCGGCTGATGGGACTCCTGCGCGGGGCGCGCCACCGTTTCATCATCTTCTGCGACGATCTTTCCTTCGACAAGGACGATAGCCATTACAAGTCTTTGAAGGCCGTTCTTGACGGAGGGATCGAGGGGCGGCCGGAGAATGCGATCTTCTACGCCACCTCCAACCGGCGGCACCTGATGCCGCGGGACATGATCGAGAACGAACGCTCCTCCGCGATCAATCCTTCGGAGGCGACGGAGGAGAAGGTTTCGCTGTCGGACCGGTTCGGGCTCTGGCTCGGCTTTCACCCCTGCGGGCAGGACGAATTCCTCGCGATCATCCGCGGCTATTGCGACGCGCTCGGGATCGAGATCGGGGATGACCGGCTGCGTGCCGAAGCGATCGAGTGGCGGCAGACGCGCGGCGCGATTTCGGGCCGTGTCGCCTGGCAGTTCGTCACCGATCTCGCGGGGCGGATGGGGCGGGCGGCCGCCTTCGAGTGAGGCGCTTCCGGCGCCTCAGAGATAGGGCGCCGGGTCCACGCTCTCAGCCCCGCGGCGCACCTCGAAATGCAGCGACGGGCCCTGCGGCGGCGGCAGGTCGGCGACGCGCGCGATGACCTGGCCGCGCGTCACCCTGTCCCCCCGCTGCACGGTCACGCCGTCCACCCGGCCATAAACCGTGAGAAACTCGTTCTCGTGCCGCAGGAGCACGATGGTGCCGAGGCCGCCGAGGGAGCGCGAGATGAGCGCCACCTCGCCATCCGCCGCGGCGCGCACCTCGTCTCCGGCGGAGGTGGCGAAGTCCACGCCGTCGTTCCGGTCCGGCCCCGGCGCGCGGGAGAAGGGGCGGGAGACGGGGGCGTCGACCGGGCGGCTGAAGGCGGCTGTCGAGGCGACGGGCGCGAGGGCCGGCGCTGGCGCAGGCGCGGGTTGGGGCGCGGCGGCGACGACGGGCGCCTCCGGGGTCGGGGCCGGGGCGGGTTGCGCCGCTGCGGGCGCCTCGCCCGGCGCGGCGAGCGGCGCGGAGGAGACTGCGCCGGGCTCGGGCGCGTTCCTCACCGCCTCCCGCGCAAGTTCTGCGGACCAGCCGCCCGCCGCAGGAGCCGGAGCCGGGGCCGGCGCGGGCGCGGCGGCCTCGGGCGACGCGCCGGGCGCGAGCGGGGCGGAAG
>JAUIDE010000118.1 GCA_030429105.1 Alphaproteobacteria bacterium | reverse complement strand
GACCATCGACCCGGCCTACAGGGATTCGCTCGGCGAGCCGCGGCCCGTGCTCGAATACGATGTGGACGAATACAGCCGCGCCGGAATCCTTCAGGGGATCGACGTGACGCTGGACGTGTTCCGCAAGCTCGGGATCGAGAACCACACTGCCTGGAACCCAAACGATCCCGGCTATGTCAGCCTCGGCGGGCGCGGCTTCGTCTATTTCGGCGCGGGGCACAACGCCGGCACGCACCGGATCGGGCGGAACGCCCGCGAGGGGGTGACCGATCTCGACGGGCGTTCCTGGGAGCATGACAATCTCTGGCTCGTCGGCTGCGGCGCGATGCCGACCATCGCCACCTCGAACCCGACGCTGACGATGGCGGCGCTGGTGCTGAAAGCCGCGAAGGCCATGAAACGCGCTCTGGAGGGCAAGGCATGAGCCTCGAAAGAGACCGCGCCGCGCTGGCGGAGATGCTGCGGGCGGCGATGAAAATCGAGCTGACCACGATCCCGCTCTACGCCACCGCCTGCTACACGATCTCCGAGGTGGGGGACTATGCCCGCATCGCGCCGGCGGAGGCGAACGCCGAGCCAAGAGAGGTGATCCGGCAGGTGATGCTGGAGGAGATGCTGCACCTTTCCCTCGCCGGGAACATCCTCAACGCCATCGGCGGCGGCGTCATCCTGAACCGGCCGGAGGCGATCCCCGCCTATCCCTGCGCCATCCTGCCCTCGGGCGAGGGCCCTGTCGCCCGCCTTCGCCGCTTCTCCAAGGATCAGGTGCGGCTCTTCCGGGAGATCGAGCGCGCCCCGGCGAATTTCGAGAAGGTGAAGGACGGGGACTGGCGTAAGGCCGAGACGATCGCCGGCTTCTATCACTGCGTGGAGCTGGCGCTGGAGGCCATCGTGAAGGCGCATGGCGAGAAGGCCGTCTTCACCGGCGAGCCCTCATGGCAGATCGGGCCGGAACATTACTGGGGCGCAGGCGGCGAGATGATCCCGGTGAAAGGGCTGAAATGCGCGCGCCGGGCGCTCGCCATGATCGTGGAGGAGGGGGAAGGCGCCGATCTCGGCGGCCGCGCGGGGGACGGGGACCCGATCCCTGGCGGGGGCGGCGAGGATGTGGCGCATTTCTTCAAGTTCAACGAAATCCTCCTCGCCCGCCGCTACCGGCCCGACGACCGGATCGGCCATCCGCCGACAGGGGGCGACCTAATGACGGACTGGAGCGCCGTCCATCCGATGCGGGACGATCCGAAGGCGGAGGAGTGCGCGGGCCAGCCGGAGGTCGAGGCGCGGATGCTCGCCTTCGACCGGCTCTACACCGATTTCCTCCTGACCCTCCACGCCGCCTTCAACGGCGCGCCGGAACGGCTGAGGGAAAGCGCGCCGACGATGATCGCCATGGCGCGGGCGGCGGAGGCGCTGGTGCGGATCCCGGTCAACGCGGCGGGGGAGACTGCGGGGCCGGGCTGGACCTTCAGGGGGTGAACCGCGCCGCGCTTGCCGCGACGCCCGCCGCCCGATATAGCCCGCCCTCGGATGAAGCCCCGCGCGCCGCCCGGCCGGCGCGCCCCGAGAGGCCAGCGCATGAAGATCAACGGCAACGAAATCCGCCCCGGCAACATCATCGAGCATGATGGCGGGCTCTGGGTCGCGGTGAAGACCGCCCATGTGAAGCCAGGCAAGGGCGGCGCCTTCGCCCAGGTCGAGCTCAAGAACGTGCGCGACGGGCGCAAGCTCAACGAACGCTTCCGCTCCGCCGACAAGGTGGAGCGCGTGAGGCTCGACCAGAAGGACCAGCAGTTCCTCTACGAGACGGACGGCAAGCTGGTGTTCATGGACAGCGAGACCTACGAGCAGATCGAGATCGACGCCGAAATCCTCGGTGACCGCCGGCCGTTTCTGCAGGACGGGATGACAGTGACGGTCGAATTCTACGAGGAGGAGGCGCTTTCCTGCGCCCTCCCCGAGAAGGTGACCTGCGAGATCGTGGAGACGGAACCGGTGGTGAAGGGCCAGACCGCCGCCAACAGCTTCAAGCCGGCCGTGCTCGACAACGGCGTGCGCGTGATGGTGCCGCCCTTCGTCGGCTCCGGAGAGAAGATCGTCGTCAACACGGAGACCTTCGAGTATGTCGAGCGCGCGTGAGCCGGCAACGCCGGAGACGATGGTGGACAATGAGCGCGTGCGCGTCACGAAGTGGAGCTTCGCGCCGGGCGCGGCCACGGGCTGGCATGTCCATGAGTTCGACTACGTCATCACGCCGGTCATCGGTTCGGACGTGACGATCGTGGACGAGGCGGGCAAGGAAAGCGCCGTGCGCATGGAGCCCGGCCTCTCCTATTTCCGCAAGGCGGGCGTGGCGCATGACGTGATCAACGCGGGGCCGGGGCCGCTCGTCTTTGTCGAGACGGAACTGAAAGAGCCCGCCGCGTGACAACCGGCTCCGCCAATCTCAACGTGATGATCAAGGCCGCGCGGAAGGCCGCGCGCAGCCTCGTGCGCGATTTCGGCGAGGTCGAGAACCTCCAGGTCTCCATGAAGGGTGCGGGCGACTTCGTCTCGAAGGCCGATCTCAAGGCGGAACAGATCATCCGCGACACGCTGATGGAGGCTCGCCCCGCCTATGGCTGGCTTGGCGAGGAGAGCGAGGAGGTCGAAGGCGCCGACGGGATGCATCGCTGGATCGTCGATCCCCTCGACGGAACGACGAACTTCCTCCACGGCCTGCCGCACTGGGCGGTCTCCATCGCGCTGGAGCGGAAGGGAGAGATCATCGCCGGCGTCGTCTACGACCCCGCGAAGGACGAGATGTTCACCGCCGAGAAGGGGCAGGGCGCCTGGATGAACGACCGGCGGCTCCGCGTCTCTGGCCGGCGCGACATGATCGAGATGATCTTCGCGACCGGCGTTCCCTTCGCGAATTCGAAACATCTGCCGAAGACGCTGAAGGAAATCGCGATCCTGATGCCGCGCTGCGCCGGCCTCCGGCGCTGGGGCGCCGCCGCGCTCGACCTCGCCTATGTCGCCGCCGGGCGATATGACGGCTATTGGGAGCGCGGGATCAACGCATGGGACGTGGCGGCAGGCGCGATCCTCGTGAAGGAGGCCGGCGGTTTCGTCGGCCCGCTCGACGGGCCGGGCGACCCGATCGCCGAGGGGCGCATTGTCGCCGCCAACCCACTCGCCTACGAGCGCTTCTGCGAGCATCTCGCCGCCGCCTGAGTTACAGGGGTTGCGCGCTTTTTCCAGCCGGACCAGCGATCCGGTCCCGCTGAAAGAACACTCTCGTCGCCATGACCGGAGCGCAAGGCGGGTTTGCGCCTGAGACTCTCGGATTTTCCGGCGAAGCCGCTACGTTGCGGTGCAACAGAGCGGGCGCGGCCCGCCGCCGCCGGGGGGGCCGCCATTCGCATGGAGACCCGAGATGACGCCTGAAATGAACAAGAAATCAGAACCGTATCGCGCCGATCTGGATTACGCCGCTATCGACGCCGCCATGCTGCACGCGCGTCGTCTACGCGCCGAGGCGATGGCGGCGACGCTCATCGCGCTCTGGCGCGCCCCGGGCGCCGCGCTCGACTGGCTGCGCGCCGCGCGGCCGTCTGCGACGCCGCGCCGCCATGCGGCGGAGCGCATCCGCACCGCGCTGACCGGGCTCCGCGCCTCCGCCGAGATCCTGCGGGATCATCCCGATATCAGCGCGGCGGAGCGCCGCCGCCTCGTGGAGATCGTGCTCGCCGAGGAGGCGCGGCTCGAGGCGTTGACGGGCGCAGGCCGCGAGGCCGGAAAGGCCTGAAGCCGCCGCCCCTTGCGAGCGGCGCCGCAGCGCCGCATGATGCGCCGCGATAGGGCGCGCGGAGGGCGGCATGGTCGGCGGGGGCCAGATCAGGGTTGAGTTCGAGCAGCCGGTCCGCCAGATCCTGGCGATGCTCGGCTCGCTCGGCGCGATCGGAATCGCCGCCTGGGTCCTGCACAAGCCCATCGAGACGGTCTTCCTCGCCAATGTCGGCCTCAACGGACTGATCGGCGGCGTCTTCGTCATCGGCGTCGTCGCCACGTTCTGGCAGGTCTTCGCGCTGATGCGCGCGGTGAGCTGGATCGAGGGTTTCGCCATCGACCGGCCCGGGCATGAATTCGTGGAGCCGCCGAGGCTGCTCCGCTCCCTCTCCACGCTGTTGCGGGACCAGAGGGCGCGGCGCGCGCTGACCTCGACATCGACCCGCTCCATCCTCGACACCGTGGCGACGCGGATCGACGAGAGCCGGGACATCACCCGCTATCTCGCCAATCTCCTGATCTTCCTCGGCCTTCTCGGCACGTTCTGGGGGCTGTCGCTCACCGTGCCGGAGGTCGTGAACACGATCCGCTCGCTCCGCCCGACCGAGGGCGGGGGGATCGACTTCGACGCGCTGATGAGCGGGCTGGAAAACCAGCTCGGCGGCATGGGGACGGCCTTCGCCTCCTCGCTCCTCGGCCTCGCCGGTTCGCTCGTGGTGGGGCTCCTTGAGCTTTTCTCGTCCCGCGCACAGAACCAGTTCTACCGCGCGCTGGAGGACTGGCTGGCCTCGATCACCCGCATCTCCTTCGGGGCCGAAGCCGGCGAGGGAGACCAGTTCGGAGCCGCGATGCAGCTCGTGGAGCAGAACGCGGCGCAGGTGGCGGAGCTCTCCGGCCTCGTCGCCGAGATGGCGGCGCGGGCAGAGGCGCAGGCGGCGGCGGAGACAGTTCGCCCTGTCGACCCGGACGAGGCGGCGCGACAAACCGCGCTGCTCGCCCGCATCGCGGAGCGGCTGGAGGCGACGGCGGCGAAGCCGGCGCCCGGCGCGCTCGGCGAGGAGGCGGAGGCGCGGCTCCGCAACATCGACCGGCAGCTCCTCCGCCTGAGCGAGGAACTGGCGACCGGCCGGCAGGACGCGATCTCGGAGATCAGGGCGGAGCTCGGCGGCCTCGCCCGCGCGCTAGGCCAGGTGGCGGAACGACTGGGGCGCGGCTGACATGGCGGTGAGCCGCCTTTCCGACAAGGCGCGCGGCTCGGCGGCGATCTGGCCCGGCTTCGTCGATGCGATGACGGCGCTGCTGCTCGTCCTGATGTTCGTCCTCTCGATCTTCATGCTGGTGCAGTTCGTGCTCCGGACGCAGATCACCGGGCAGGAACAGGTGATCGAAGAACAGGAGCGGAGGCTCGGCGACCTCTCCGCCCAACTCGCCGGGCTATCCAACGTGCTTGCGATGGAGGTGACGCGGGCGGAGGAGCTCGACCAGGATCTGGGCGTCGCCCGCGCCACCATTCTGGAACGCGAAGCGGAGCTCGACGCCGCGAACAACCTCGCCGCCGGACTGGCCGAGGAACGCGCCGCGCTGCGCGGTCGGGTCGCCGATTTCGAGGCGCAAGTCGCTTCGCTTCTCGCCGAGCGGTCCGCGCTTCAGGGGCAGGTGGCGGCGCTGGAAGGAGAGGTCGCGGCGGAGATCGACGCGAAGGAGGCGCTCTCCCTCGCTCTCGCCCGCGCGCGGGATGAGATCGACGCAGGGGCGGAGGAGGCCCGACGCGCGGCGGCGGAGCGCGAAGCCTTGGAGGCTCTCATCGCGGACCTCAACGCGGACATGGCGGCGGGGGACCGGGCGATTTCCGCGCTCGAGGCGGACCGCGCCGCCAACCTCGCCCTCATCGCCGCACTGGAGGCGGATCGGGACGCGGCGCAGGCGGAGACGGCGGAGGAGCGGGCGGCGCGCGACGCGGCGCTGGCGCGGATCGGCGCTCTGGAGACGGAGTTGACCGAGGAGGAGCGGCTCCGCCTCGCCTCCATCGCCGCGGCGGAGGCGCTCCGCGCGCGGCTTCGCGAGGCGGACGCCGAGATCACGGCGATGACGCTGGCGCTGGAGGAGCGTCGGCGCGAGGCGGAGGAGACGCTGACGCTCCTCGCCGCCGCCGAGGCTGCGAAGCAGGAGGCGGAGGAGGCCGGCGCCGCGCTCTCGGAACAGCTCTCGGCGGAGGAGGCGGAACGGCGGCGGCAGGAGGCGCTGCTCGCCCTCGCCCGCTCCACCCTCGCGGAGCGTGAGAGCGCCGTTTCCGACCAAGCGAAGGAACTGGCGCTCCTCAACGAGCAGGCGGCGGAGCTTCGCGCCCAGCTGGCGCAGCTTTCCGCCCAGCTCGAGGCGGCGGAGGCGCGGGACCGGGAGGCGGGCGTGGAGATCGCCAATCTCGGCTCCCGCCTCAACGCTGCGCTGGCGCGCGAGGCGCAGCTCCAGGCGCGGGAGGCGGAGCGGCTCCGGGCGGAGAAGGAAAGCCTCGAAGCCTATCGTTCCGAATTCTTCGGCGAGATGCGTAAGGCGCTCGGCGACCGGGAGGAGATACGCATCGTCGGGGACAGGTTCGTGTTCCAGTCGGAGGTTCTGTTCGACACCGGTTCCGCCGATCTAGGTTTCGAAGGGCGGCGGGAGCTTTCCCGGCTCGGCGGCGCGCTCCGCGAGGTCATCGAGCGGATTCCGGAGGGAATCGAATGGCTTCTCGTGGCGGAGGGGCATACCGACGACGTGCCGCTCTCCGGCGCCGGCGAATTTCGAGACAACTGGGAGCTGAGCCAGGGCCGCGCGCTATCCGTCGTCCGTTATCTGGCGGATTTCGAGGGGCTCCCGCCAGAACGGCTCGCCGCGCTCGGCTATGGCGAGTTCCAGCCGCTCGATACGGCGGGAACGCCGGAGGCGCGTGCGCGGAACCGGCGGATCGAGCTGAAATTCACCGAGCGCCCAGCGCGCGGCGGAGATTTAGCGGGCCCGGAGAGGTGAGGAATCTCACGATGCTCGGCCCTCCTGCGAGCATCTTCTCTTCGCTTTCGCCACCTCGGCGCCATATTCTGAATGCGTACACCGGGGATTGAGCCATGAAACCGTTCTCCCTCCCGGCGGTTCTTGCCGCCCTCATCTTGGCCCTCGCCGCCTTCGCGGCCGGCGCGAAGGAGCGCGTCGCGCTGGTGATCGGCAACTCCGATTATCTCCATCAGGCGCCGCTCGCCAACCCCGCGAATGATGCGAACCGGATGGCGGAGACGCTACGCGCGATCGGCTATGAGGTAAGCCAGCACTTCAACCTTACCGAACGGGAGCTCATGCGCACGCTCTCGGATTTCGCCGATGTGGCGGACCGGGCCGAGGTCGCGCTCGTCTATTATTCCGGGCACGGAATGGAGATCGGCGGGCGCAACTACATCATCCCGGTCGACGCCGAGCTGAAACGGGAGCGGGACGCGCAGTTCGAGGCAGTGGACCTCGCCAAGGTTCGCACCGCGATCGCAGGCGCTGCAAAGCTGAAAGTCGTCATCTTGGACGCGTGCCGCAACAACACCTTCCTGCCCTCGACGCGCGGGGGAACAAGAGGCCTCGGGCGGATCACGGCGGAGGCGGGGGAGATCATCGCCTATTCCACCGCGCCCGGTTCGGTGGCGCAGGACGGGCCTCCGGGCGAGCTTTCGCCCTATACGCGGGCGCTTGCGGAAAAACTGGAGGAGTCGCCGGAACTCGACGTGCGCTTCCTTTTCACCTCGCTCGGTCGCCTCACAGAGCAATATGCGGGCGTACAGCAGCGGCCCTACACGGAATTCGCCGCAATCCTGCCCGAGGGGGCGCTGCCGCTCGGCCGCGCCGGGCCGCCGCCCGCGGATGAGGCCTATCGCGTCGCGCTGGCGGGGGACGACCCGGAGGCGCTGCGGAGGGCGGTCGCCGACTACCCGGATCACGCCGACCGCGCGGCGGCGGAGGCGCGGCTGGCGGCGCTGGAGGCGGATCGCGCCGTCTCCGCCGCTCTCGCCTCGCAGGACCGTGCGGCGCTCGAAGCGGCGCTCGAACGGGCGCCGGACCATGCGGAGCGCCCCGCGCTCCTCGCCGCTCTCGCGCTTCATGCGCAGATCGACGAGGCGCTGGGCTCCGGCGCGCTCGACGCGCTGGACGGAGCCTGGCGAGCGGCGGGAGAGGCGCATCCGCGCCGGGCCGCGCTCGAAGCGGCGCTGCCCGAGGCGGTCTTCGCCGAAGCCTGCGCGAAACTCGAAGGCTACAGCCTCGATTGTCCCGTTACGCCCGCCGCGCTTTCGGAAGGCGCAGCGCCCGTCGTCGCGGCGGCCGCGCCGGCCGCGCCGCCGCCGCCCGTCGATCCGCTGGCGGATTGGCTGGCCGACGTGGACGAGGCCTCGCTCGGCAAGGCGGAGGAGATCGCTATGGAATGGCGGCAGACCGCCCTCGCCGCGCTCGGTCACTACCGCGGCGCGATCGACGGGGCGAAGGGGCCGGGCACGGCCGGGGCCATTTCCGCATGGCAAACCGCGACCGGCGTCGGCGCGACCGGCGACCTGACGGCGCGGGAGATCGTGGCGCTGATGAAGCAGGCGGCTCCGCGCAGGGCGGAAACTCAGGCCTATCTCGGCGTGATGTACGGGCTCGGGGTCGGCGTGAAGAAGGATCCGGAGGCGAGCCGAAGGCTGCTCGAGGGCGCGGCGGAGGGCGGCTTCGCCGATGCACGCGCCTATCTTCGGAGCGTCTCGAACACATGGTGAGTCGCGCGGCCCTGCTCGTCGTCGCCCTGCTCGCCGCGCCCGCCGCGGCGCAACGGGTCTGCGAGGAGGAGCTTGCGGGCACCTGCCTCAAATGGCGGGAGGAGGCGCCGACCCGCGCCGCGCCAGCCCCCGCCCCGCCGCCGCCTTCGGCGGAAGCGCTGGCGGAGCAGGCGCTCGGCCTCGATGCGGATGCGCGGCGGCGCGTGCAGGCCGCGCTCAACCGCGCTGGATACGGCGCGGGAATGCCCGACGGCGCTTTCGGTCCGCAGACGCGCCGCGCGCTCCGGAACTGGCAGCGTGCGACGGGTCGCCCCGCGACCGGCTACCTCGCGGCCGAGGAGGCGGAGGCGCTTGAGGCGGCGGCCCGGCCGGCGCCCTCCGTCGCTCCCGCGCCAGCCCCTGTCGCAGTCGCGCCGCTGGAGACGGCGGCTCCGGAGCCAAAGGCCGCTTCGCCGCTTTCGGCGGAGATGCGGCACGGCGCTAGCCGGTTCGCCCTGAGGGCGGAGCCAGTCGGAGACGAGTCGGTGACGCTGACCCTGCGCATGACCACGCAGAACCGCGGCACGACCTTCGAACAGGCCTGCACCGCCCCGCGTGCGGGCGCATTCGAATGCCTGCTCGGCCAGTCCGGCTGGAACCGCGTGCGGGTCGAGGGCGCGTTGCCCGAGGTGACGCTTCGGTTCGACCCGCGCACCTTGATCATGGGCGACCCGAACGCGCAGGATTCGCCCGGCCTGCTCACCCTGACGCTGCAATAGAAGCCGCGCGTCACCGATGCCGAGGGCGCATCACGGAGGACATGACGTGCCGTCGAGACGGATGCTGACAATCATCGCCGCCTTCGCGGCTCTTGCCGCCCCGGCCTTCGCGCAGCAGCGCGTCTGCGTGGAGGAACTGGCGGGAACCTGCCTGAAATGGCGGGAAGAGGCGCCGCGCGCGGCGCCGGCGGCTCCCGCCGCGCCGGCGGCGATCTCGCCTGAGGCGGCGGCGGAGCGGCGCCTCGGCCTCGGCGCCGCAGAACGCCGGGCGATACAGGCCGGGCTCAACGCCGAGGGGTTTGACGCCGGCGCGCCCGACGGCGCCTTCGGCCCGCGAACGAGGCGCGCGATCGCGACCTTTCAAAGGGGGCGCGGAGAGCCGGAGACCGGCTATCTGACGGCGGATCAGGCCGTGGCGCTTCGTGGCGCCGCGGCATCCCCAGCGCCCGAGTCGGCGGCGGTCGGCGTGACTGCGCCGCAATTCACGTCCGTCTCGAAGTTTTCTGGCAGCACCTTCCGCATCTTCGTCAATCCGGCCGATGCTGGGGCGATGCGGCTGCGTCTCAGGGTGGAGACATTCGATGCGGGCGAGCCATTCGACCAGTCGTGTATGCTCTCGACCGAAGGGAAGGACGAATGCGTGCTGGAACAGCTCCAGTGGCACAACGTTGCGGTCGAAAGCGCCTATCCGAATGTCCGGCTGCTGTTCCAGCCGACCTTGAGGCGAACCAATCCGTGGGGCCCAAGCGTTTCTCCAGGCCTGATTTCCGTTACGATAGAGTAGCGATGTGAGTGGCGCCGGCGCACAACGCGCCGGCGCCTCCGATCACTCCGCCGTCAGAAGCGGCGGTTTGTCCCCGGAAAGGCGCTTCGCCTCGGGCGGCGTCACATCAAGGACAAGCTTGCCCTCCCGCACCTCGACCTTCACGAGCCCGCCCTTCGAGAGCTTGCCGAAGAGCAGCTCCTCCGCCAGCGGCTTCTTGATGTGCTCCTGAATGACGCGGGCGAGGGGGCGGGCGCCCATCCTGTCGTCATAGCCCTTTTCGGCCAGCCATTCCGCCGCGGCGGGGCTGAGCTCGATGGCCACGGCGCGGTCCATAAGCTGCGCTTCGAGCTGGAGCACGAACTTCTCTACGACCTGAAGGATCACCTCCCGCGGCAGGGCGCCAAAGCTGACGACGGCGTCGAGCCGGTTTCGGAATTCGGGGCTGAACGCCTTCTCGATCGCCGCGACGTCCTCGCCCTCGCGCCGGTCCCGCCCGAAGCCGATGGCCGTGGCCGCCTGCTCCGCCGCGCCGGCGTTCGAGGTCATGATGAGGACGACGTTCCGGAAGTCCACCGACTTGCCGTTATGGTCCGTCAGCTTGCCGTGATCCATCACCTGAAGGAGGATGTTGAAGACATCGGGGTGCGCCTTCTCGATCTCGTCCAGCAGCAGGACGACATGCGGATGCTGGTCCACCCCGTCCGTCAGCAGCCCGCCCTGGTCGAAGCCGACATAGCCCGGCGGGGCGCCGATCAGGCGGCTGACCGAATGCTTCTCCATGTATTCCGACATGTCGAAGCGCAGGAGCGTGACGCCGAGAATATCGGCCAGCTGCTTCGCCACTTCCGTCTTGCCGACGCCGGTGGGGCCCGCGAAGAGATAGGAGCCGATCGGTTTCTCCGGCTCGCGAAGCCCGGCGCGGGCGAGCTTGATCGCGGAAGCGAGCGCCTCGATCGCGCTATCCTGCCCGAAGACGACGCGCTTCAGCTTGCCTTCGAGATCTTTCAGCAGCTCGGCGTCGTCCTTCGAGACGGATTTCGGGGGGATGCGGGCGATCTTCGCCACCACCGCCTCGATCTCCTTAGCCCCGATGGTCTTCTTCCGCTTCGACTCGGCGACGAGATGCTGCGCCGCCCCGGCCTCGTCGATCACGTCGATCGCACTGTCGGGCAGCTTGCGGTCATTGATATAACGGTGCGCCAGTTCGACAGAGGTTTTGATCGCATCCGATGTATATTTGACCGAATGGTGATCCTCGAAATACGGTTTCAGACCGCGCAGGATCTTCACCGCATCTTCGACGGAAGGCTCATTCACATCGATCTTCTGGAACCGGCGCGACAGGGCGCGGTCCTTTTCGAAGTGCTGGCGGAATTCCTTGTAGGTGGTCGAGCCCATGCAGCGCAGCTTGCCACCCTGAAGCGCGGGCTTCAGCAGGTTCGAGGCGTCCATCGCCCCGCCCGAGGTGGCGCCCGCGCCGATCACGGTGTGGATCTCGTCGATGAAGAGCACCGCGTCGGGGTGATCCTCCAGCTCGCTCACCACGGCCTTGAGCCGT
>JAUIDE010000117.1 GCA_030429105.1 Alphaproteobacteria bacterium | reverse complement strand
ACCGTCTCCGCCGAGATCCAGCCCGCGGGCAGCGTCTCCCGGATGTAGGGCTCGACGACGGCGCGCACGTCGTCCGAGGTCATGCTCTCGTCGAGATGCTGGGTGGAGAGCACGATCTGCGTGACGCCGACGGGCTTTCCGCCCTCGTAATGGACGGAGATCTGGCTCTTCGCGTCCGGCCCGAGCTTCGGCTCGGCGCCGGATTTCCGCACCTCGGCGAGGCGGCGGAGGATGGCGTGGGCATAGAGGATCGGGGCGGGCATGAGCTCCGGCGTCTCGTCCGTCGCGTAGCCGAACATGATGCCCTGGTCGCCGGCGCCCTCGTCCTTGTTCTCGGAGGCGTTGACGCCCTGCGCGATATGGGCGGACTGCTCATGGAGGAGGTTCGTCACCTCGACGGTGGCGTGGTGGAACTTCTCCTGCTCGTAGCCGATGTCCTTCACCGCGGCGCGGGCGATGTCCTCGATCCGGCCCATATAGTCCTTCAGCTTGGCCTGGTCGGAGAGCCCGACCTCGCCGCCGATGACGATGCGGTTGGTGGTGGCGAAGGTTTCGCAGGCGACGCGGGCCTCGGGCTCCTCGCTCAGGAAGGCGTCGAGCACGGCGTCCGAAATCCGGTCGCACACCTTGTCGGGATGACCTTCGGAGACGGATTCCGAGGTGAAGACGTAGTCGCTGCGCGCCATGAAGGCTGCCCTCCGATCACTGGCCGGGGCGCGGTTCGCCCCGGAAAACCCGCGCGGGTTTAAGCGCGCCCGCCCGCCCGGTCAACCGGCGGGCGCGGGCCGCTCAGCTTTCGCCGGCGACGGAGCGCACGAGCTCGGCCAGCCGCCGCCGCGTCGCCTGATCGGTGATGCGCTGGAAGGAACGGTTGAGCTCCAGTCCCTCGGCGCTCGAGACGAAGTCCGCGATGCGGATGGCGCCGCCGGCTTCCGCCGCCTCGACTTCGGTCTCCGCCGCCGAGGGAAGGCCGGCGACGGCGGCTTCCGGCATGTCCTCGAAGAAGAATTGCACCGGCGCGTCGAGCACGCGGGCGATGGCGTAGAGGCGGCTCGCGCCGATCCGGTTCACGCCCTTCTCGTATTTCTGCACCTGCTGGAAGGTCAGACCCAGATGGCGGCCCAGACGCTCCTGACTCATCCCAAGCGACATCCGACGCAGACGGACTCGCGATCCGACGTGAACGTCGATCGGGTTCGGCCCCTTCATTCCTGTATCTCCCCAATAGACCGTCGCACGACCCCCCGGCCCCCGGAACGCTCCGGGCCGCCGAAAACACGGGCTGTCGTGAAGCTTGGTCCCACCCCTCTCCACATCCGCAGCTAACCGCCCGGAATCGGCATTTCCAACCGGTTTTTGGAGAATTCGCCCTAATCGGCGCGCCGACGCCGACCTTGGGTTGAAAGAATGCACAGGAGGAGGAGGGCGAGGGTTGTATATGTCTCGCCCCTTCTGGCGTAGGGCGGCGGTGGGAGCGAATCAGGAAGGCGCGCGTCGAGCGCCCGCTCCCCGGCGGCGGCCTCCTCGGCGCGGCCCCATGGATCGATCATCGCGGAGATCCCGCGGTTGGCGGCGCGGGCGACGGGCAGGCCCGTCTCCACCGCGCGCATCCGCGCCTTCTCGAAATGCTGGCGCGGCCCGGCCCAGGCGCCGAACCAGCCGTCATTGGTGACGAGGACGAGCCATTCCGCCCCTTCGGCGGCGCGCGCCGTCTCCCGCGGGAAGATCATCTCGTAGCAGATGAGCGGGGCGAAGGGCGGCAGGCCCGGCGACCGCATGAGCGCCGGCGCTTCCCCCGGGACGATGCCGGCGCCGAGCCCGGCGAGGCTCTTGAGCCCGATCGCCGCCATCGCGGCGTCAAAGGGCAGGTATTCGCCGAAGGGGACGAGGTGGACCTTGTCATAGGGCGTGGAGAGGCCCGAGGCGTCCATGAGGAAGAAGGAATTGCGCCAGAGCGCGCCGACCTCGATCCGCCCCCCGGGCCCTGCGTCGAGCCGGAGCGAGCCGAGGCCGAGCGCGGCGGGGCCGAGGGCGCGGGCGATCATCGCCTGCGCCTCCGGCGCCATGTCGATGGGGAAGGAGATCGCGGCCTCAGGCCAGAGGACGATCGCGGGCGGCTCCGCGCCGCCTTCCGAGAGGGCGAGGAGGCGCTCGAAGAAGAGGCGGGCGTTTTCCGGCTCCCATTTCTCGTTCTGGTCGATGTCGGTGCGGAGGATGCGGACGAGCGGGCGGGATGCGTCCGCCGCCCCGGCCTCGGGGATGCGGGCGGCGCCCCAGAGCCAGAGGCCGGCGAGCGCCGGGAGGCAGAGGAGCGCGGGGAGCGCCCGCCGCCTCCGCTCCAGCAGCGCGCCGGGGGCGAGGAGGGCGGCGAGGGTCAGGAGGCTGAGGCCGTAGGGGCCGAAGAGGGCGGCGGACTGGAGGAGCGGCGTCTCCATCCAGGCATAGGCGGGCAACGCCCAGGGAAAGCCGGTGAGGATGTAGCTCCGCGCGAACTCCGTGAGCGCCCAGGCGGCGGCGAGGAGGAACGGCCCGCCGCCGAAGCGGCGGAGCGCGGCGGCGAGGGCGAAGCCCACGCCCCAGAAGAGGGCGAGGCCCGAAGCCATGAGGAGGAGCGCGAAGGGCGCCATCCAGCCATGCCGCGCCGCGTCCACAAGGAAGGGCTCGACGATCCAGTGGAGGGCGAGGCCGAAAAAGGCGGCGCCGGCGGCCCAGCCTGTGAGGAAGGCGGCGCGGGCCGTCTCCGCCCGCGCCCAGAGGAGATAGAGGAACGGCCCGGCGGCGAAGAGCGCGGGCCAGAGGCCGAGGGGCGGCTGCGCCAGCGCCATCGCCCCGCCCGCGAGGGCGGCGCCGGCGAGCCGGAGGCGCAACCCGGCCATGCGCCGCTCAGGCCTCGCCAGCCGCCTGCTGCGCATCCACGAGGCGGATGCGCAGCCGCTTGATGCGCCGCGGATCGGCCTCGATCACCTCGAATTCATGGCCGTCGGGATGGCGGATGACCTCGCCGCGCTCGGGCACCCGGTTCGAGAGCATGAAGACGAGCCCGCCGAGCGTGTCCACCTCCTCGTCGAGATCGTCGGCCAGAAGGTCCACCCCCGCCTCCGCCTCGAAGGCGGCGAGTTCCGCGCGGGCGTTGGCGACCCAGATGCCGGGCGCCTCCCGCCGCCAGAAGGCCTCGTCCTCCTCGTCATGCTCGTCGTCGATGTCGCCGACGATCTGCTCCACGAGGTCCTCGATGGTCACCAGCCCGTCCACCCCGCCGTATTCGTCTATCACCAGCGCCATGTGGACGCGGCGCTGCTGCATCCGCTGCATCAGCCGGGCGGTGAGCATCGAGGGCGGGACGACCAGCATCGGCCGGATGAAATCCTCGATCAGGAAGGGCGTCGCCGCGACATGGGCGGCGCCGGCTTCCGGCGCGAAGCCGCGGGCGAGGGCGACGTCCTTCACATGGATGAAGCCGATCGGGTCGTCCAGCGTCTCCCGATAGACGGGAAGACGGGAATGCGAGCCCTCGCGGAACGCGCCGGTCAGCTCCTCCAGCGTCGCGCCGGCCTCGACGGCGACGATGTCCGCCCGCGGGATCATGATGTCGTCCACCCGCTGCCCGCGCATGGTGCGGATGTTGCTGAGGAGCGCGCGTTCCGACGCCGTCTCCCCCGCATCCGCGCGCGGCTCGCTCTCGCCGTTTCCGATGCCGAGGAGGCGGGCGAGGAAGCCGCGCTGTCGGGTTTCCTCTTCCTTCGGTTCCGCCTCCAGCCGAGGCTCCGGTTCTTCGTTCATTCGCTCCGATCCCGCCGCGCCGCGCGCGGCCTCAGCCGACCTCGGCCGCATAGGGATCGGGGATCCCCATCGCGGCGAGGGCCCGACGCTCCGCCGCCTCCATCAGCGCGGCGTCCTCGTCGGTTTCGTGGTCATACCCTAACAGATGGAGAACGCCATGCGCGAAAAGATGCGCGAAGTGACGCTCCGTCGGGATCCCGCGCTCCCGCGCCTCCGCCTCCACCGTCTCCCGCGCCATCGCGATATCCCCGAGGAAGCCGGGCGGCGCGGGCGGCGGCGGGGCGCCGGGCGCGACGGGGCGGAGCGGGAAGGCGGGCCAGGAGAGGACGTTGGTGGGCGCGGGCTTGCCGCGGAACTCGGCGTTGAGCGCGGCGATGCGGTCGTCGGAGCAGAGGAGGACGCTGATCTCACGGTCGAGCGGCGGCGCGCCGATCGCCGCGAAGGCCTGCTCGGCCGCGCGGAGCGCAAGCTCGCGATACCAGGGCGCCGCCTCCGCCCAGGCCTCGTCCTCCAATGCGAAGTCGAGCACGAGGGTCATCGCGCGGGGGCGCCCCCCCTCTCCCGGTCTGCATCGTAGGCTTGGACGATCTTGGCGACGAGCGGATGGCGGATCACGTCCACCGCCGAGAAGCGGACGAACTCGATCCCCTTCACCCCGGCCAGCACCCGTTCCGCCTCCACGAGGCCGGAGCCCACGCCGCGCGGCAGGTCGATCTGGCTCGGATCGCCGGTGATCGCCATGCGCCCGCCCTCCCCGAGCCGGGTGAGGAACATCTTCATCTGCATCTCGGTCGTGTTCTGCGCCTCGTCCAGCACCACGAAGGCGTCGGAGAGGGTGCGGCCGCGCATGAAGGCGAGGGGGGCGATCTCGATCACCTTCTCCTCGATGTATTTCTCCACCTGCTTTGGCGGGAGAAGGTCCTTCAGCGCGTCGTAGAGCGGCTGCATGTAGGGGTCGATCTTGTCCTTCATGTCGCCGGGAAGGAAGCCGAGCCTTTCGCCGGCCTCGACCGCGGGGCGGGAGAGGACGATGCGGTCCACCTTCCCCTCCATGAACATCGAGACGGCGGCGGCGACGGCGAGATAGGTCTTGCCCGTGCCGGCCGGGCCGACGCCGAAGACGAGCTCGGAGCGGAAGAGGGACTGGACATAGGCGCGCTGCGTCGCCGTGCGGGGCTCCACGACCTTGCGGCGGGTGCGAATCTCGACCTTGCCGCCGCGGAAGAGCTCGAGCTGGCCCGGATCGGGCGGCGGCGGGGCGCCGCGCATCCGGATCGCGGCGTCCACGTCGCCCTTTTCCACCGGGCGCCCGGCCTCCAGCCGTTCATAGAGGGAGGAAAGCGCGGTCGCCGCCCCTTCCACCCCGTCCGCCGGGCCGTGCAGCGAGAGGTGATTCCCGCGGCGGGCGATGACGATGTCGAAGCCTTCCTCCATCAAGGCGAGGTTTCGGTCGAATCCGCCGCAAAGCTCGGCGAGGAGTCGGTTGTCGGGGAATTCGATCTGGCGTTCGGCCGGCCTGGCCTCCGCCTTCGCGGGGTCGAATGTCGCGCTCGCCAATGGCTCTCCCTTTGTCCCTCGCCTCGGGCCCGTCTCCGGCTGAGAGTGACGGAGCGGGCGCGGGGCGGCAAGCGCTTTCGCCCGCCGGAACCGTGATATTCGGATGACGCGCGCCGCCGCCGCCGCTATGAACCCGCGCGGCAAGAGGGAGCGCGCGCATGTCCGGCCACGGAGAGAGACGAACGATGACCGCCCGGAAGGGCGGACCGCTCCGCGGCGAGGCGGAGATTCCGGGGGACAAGTCCGTCTCCCACCGCTCGCTCATCCTCGGCGCGCTCGCGGTTGGCGAGACGCGGATCGAGGGGCTGCTCGAAGGGCAGGACGTGCTCGACACGGCGAAGGCGATGCGCGCCTTCGGGGCGGAGGTGGAGCGGACCGGCCCCGGCTCCTGGCTTGTGCGGGGCGTCGGCGTCGGCGGCTTTGCGGAGCCTTCGGACGTGATCGATTGCGGGAATTCGGGGACGGGCGTGCGGCTCATCATGGGCGCGATGGCGACGAGCCCGGTGACGGCGACCTTCACCGGCGACGCCTCCCTCCGCTCCCGCCCGATGGGGCGGGTGACGGAGCCGCTCGCGCTGTTTGGGGCGCGGTCCGTGGGGCGCGCGGGCGGGCGGTTACCGCTCACGCTCGTCGGGGCGCGGGACCCGCTGCCGGTGGAGTATCGCTCGCCCGTGCCTTCGGCGCAGGTGAAATCCGCCGTGCTCCTCGCCGGGCTCAACGCGCCGGGGATCACCACGCTGATCGAGGCGGAGCCGACGCGGGACCATACGGAGCGGATGCTGCGCGGCTTCGGCGCCGAGGTGGAGACGGAGGTGACGGAGGCGGGGCGGGTCATCCGCCTGGTCGGGCAGCCGGAACTGCGGCCTCTCTCGATCTCCGTGCCGCGGGACCCCTCCTCCGCCGCCTTCCCCGTCTGCGCGGCGCTGATGACGGAGGGCTCCGACGTGCTCGTGCCCGGAATCGGGCTCAATCCGACACGGGCGGGGCTCTATTTCACGCTCCGCGAGATGGGCGCGGACCTCGCCTTCGAGAACGAGCGGGAGGAGGGGGGGGAGCCGATGGCGGACCTCCGCGCCCGCTTCTCCCCCTCGATGAAGGGGATCGAGACGCCGCCGGAGCGGGCGGCGAGCATGATCGACGAATTCCCGATCCTCGCCGCGCTCGCCGCCTGCGCGGAGGGCAAGACGGTGATGCGCGGGGTGAAGGAGCTTCGCGTGAAGGAATCGGACCGGATCGACGCGATGGCGCGGGGGCTCGAGGCGATGGGCGTCCGCGTCGAGGAGACGGAGGACAGCCTCACCGTCCACGGCATGGGGCCGGGCGGCGTTCCGGGCGGGGGGACGGCGGCCGCGCGGCTCGACCACCGGATCGCCATGTCCTTCCTCTGCCTCGGCCTTGCGGCGAAGGCGCCGGTGAGCGTGGACGACGCGAGCCCGATCGACACGAGCTTCCCGAATTTCGTTCCGCTGATGCAGGCGCTCGGGGCGGCGCTCGAAGGGTGAGGTTCACGGTCGCCATCGACGGGCCCGCCGCCTCCGGCAAGGGCACGATCGCGCGGGCGCTGGCCGTGCGGTTCGGCTTCGCGCATCTGGATACGGGGCTCCTCTATCGCGCAGCAGGGGTGAAGGCGGCGGAGAGCGGGATGGAGCCGGCGGAGGCGGCGGCTTCGCTGGGCGAGGCCGATCTCGCGCGGCCAGACCTCCGGAGCGGGGAGGCTGGAGAGGCGGCCTCCCGCGTCGCCGCCCTCCCCGCCGTGCGCGCCGCGCTCCTTGCCTTCCAGCGGGATTTCGCGCGGCGGGAGGGCGGCGCGGTGCTCGACGGGCGGGATATCGGGACGGTGATCTGCCCGGATGCGGAGGTGAAGCTCTTCGTCGTCGCGGCGCCGGAGGAGCGGGCGCGGCGGCGCCATGCGGAGCTCTCCGCCGGTGGCGATTCCCGCTCGCTGGAGGAGGTCGCCGAAGACCTCCGCATCCGCGACGCGCGGGACGCGGCGCGGGCCGATGCGCCCCTGAAGGCGGCGCCCGACGCGCTCTTGCTCGACACGACCGAAATGACTATAGAGGCGGCCGTCGCCGAGGCGGCGCGCTGGATCAACGAACAACTCCGAAAGGCCTGAGGAACCCCCGGGCCTTTCATTGTTTTTCCTTTCGCGCCCCGAAGCCCCAACCAGACCGCCGGAGACAACCGGCCGGCCAGAGACACGAAACCGGAGATTTTGCGCATGGCGAAAGCCACAATGGAAGAATTCGAAGCGATGCTCAACGAGAGCTTCGAACTGGAGACGCCCGAGGAAGGGTCCGTCGTCCGCGGCACGGTCCTCGCCATCGAGGCGGGGCAGGCCATCATCGACATCGGCTACAAGATGGAAGGCCGCGTCGATCTCAAGGAATTCGCCAAGCCCGGCCATGACGCCGAGATCGCCATCGGCGACACCGTCGAAGTGTTCCTCGACCGGGTCGAGAACACCAAGGGCGAGGCTGTCCTCTCCCGCGACAAGGCGCGCCGCGAGGAGGCCTGGGACCGGCTCGAGAAGGCCAACGAGAAGGGCGAGCGCGTCGAGGGCGCGATCTTCAGCCGCGTCAAGGGCGGCTTCACGGTCGATCTCGGCGGCGCCGTCGCGTTCCTTCCGGGCTCCCAGGTCGATGTCCGCCCGGTGCGCGACGTCGGCCCGCTGATGGGCCAGCCGCAGCCGTTCCAGATCCTGAAGATGGATCGCCGCCGCGGCAACATCGTCGTCTCCCGCCGCGCCGTTCTGGAAGAGAGCCGCGCCGAGCAGCGGGCCGAGATCGTCGGCAAGCTGAAGGAAGGCGACATCATCGACGGCGTGGTGAAGAACGTCACCGATTACGGCGCGTTCGTGGACCTCGGCGGGGTGGACGGGCTGCTGCACGTCACCGACATGGCCTGGCGGCGCGTCAACCATCCGTCCGAGATCGTGAACATCGGCGAGACGGTGAAGGTGCAGGTCGTCAAGGTCAACAACGACACGCAGCGCATCTCCCTCGGCATGAAGCAGCTGATGTCCGACCCCTGGGACGGGGTGGAGGCGAAGTATCCGCTCGGCTCCAAATGGTCCGGCCGCGTCACGAACATCACCGATTACGGCGCGTTCGTGGAGCTGGAGGCGGGCGTCGAGGGCCTCGTCCACGTCTCCGAAATGTCCTGGACGAAGAAGAACGTGCATCCGGGCAAGATCGTCTCCACCTCCCAGGAGGTCGAGGTCATCGTGCTGGACGTCGACAGCTCGAAGCGCCGCGTCAGCCTCGGGCTGAAGCAGACGCAGGGCAACCCGTGGGAGGTCTTCGCCGAGAAGCACCCGAACGGCACCCGCGTCGAGGGCGAGGTGAAGAACATCACCGAGTTCGGGCTCTTCATCGGGCTCGAAGGCGATATCGACGGCATGGTCCATCTCTCCGATCTCGACTGGAGCCGCCCGGGCGAGCAGGCGATGCAGGACTACAAGAAGGGCGACATGGTCGAGGCCGTGGTGCTCGACGTGGATGTCGAGAAGGAGCGCATCTCCCTCGGCGTCAAGCAGCTGGAGACGGACGCCTTCGCCGATGCGGCGCAGGGCGTGCGGCGCGGCGCCGTCGTCACCGTCACGGTGACGGCGATCGAGGATGGCGGGATCGAGGTGGAGCATGAGGGCATGAAGGCCTTCATCCGCCGCTCGGACCTCAGCCGCGACCGTTCCGACCAGCGGCCCGAGCGCTTTGCGGTGGGCGACAAGGTGGACGCGCGCGTCACCTCCGTCGATGCGAAAGCCCGGCGTCTCGGCCTCTCGATCAAGGCGCTGCAGATCGCCGAGGAGCGCGAGGCGGTGGAGCAGTTCGGCTCCTCCGATTCCGGCGCCTCGCTCGGCGACATCCTCGGCGCCGCGCTGAAGGAGCGGAACGAGGGCTGATCCGGCCTTTTCCGGCCTGACGGACAGGGGGCGGCGCCGCGGCGCCGCCCCTTTTTCATGGGCGGGCGCCCGCCTCCGCTAGCCCCGCCTTAACCTTCGATCCGCTAGTCTCCGCCCCTGACTTTCTTCGCGGGGATCGAATGCTGATCGACATTCTTGGCGCTCCGCATTCGCTTCTCCCCGTGCTCGCGGCGGCGGCGATCTGCCTCCTCTCGTCCGTCTTCGTCTTCGGCGAGCTGGCCGAGCTTCGCTATCCGGAAGGGGCGCGGCCCTGGCGGTTCCTGCTCGTGGTCGCGGGGGCGGGCGTCGGCGTCTGGACGACGCATTTCGTCGCCATGCTCGGCTATCGGCCGGACGCGCCGCTCCTTTTCGCGGCGCCGGAGACGCTCGGCTCGGCTGCGCTGGCGGTTTGCGGGATCGGGCTTTCGCTCGTCGTCGCGGCGCTGGCGCGGCGGCGCGCGGCGCGGCTCGCCGCGGGGGCGGCGGCGGGCCTCTCCGTTTCCGCGATGCATCATGTGGGGATGACGGGCCTTGCGGGCTGCGTCGTCGGGTTCGACGCCGCGGCGGTCGCGGCCTCGACGCTCGCCGCGGCGGGGTTCTCGGCGGCGGCGGTGGCGGTGCTGGACCGGGCCGGGACTGGGAGCCCCGCGCTCGCCGCCGGCCTCTTCTCGCTCGGCGTCGTGGCGCTGCATTTCGGCTCCGTCGCAGGCACGACGGCGACCGCGGTCTTCGGGCCCACGGGCCTCACCCTCTCCCCCGAGGCGCTGGAGCGCATCCTGTGGGTCGCCGCGCTCCTCCTTGCGGCGCCGGGGGCGGAGCTGGCGCGCCGGCAGATCCGCACGGCGCGCGCGGCGGCGCGGGCCGGGCGCGCGGCGCTCGCGCTCGGGGAAGAGGTGATCGCCGCCGGGCCGGACGGCGGCCTCCGCTGGGCGAACGGCGCCTTCGTGCGGAGCACCGGGCTCGACGCGCCGCGGCGGCGGCTCCTGACGCTGGCCGACATCCTCGACCCGGAGCCGAAGGATGCGGAGGCTTTCCGCGCGGCGGCCTCGGGCGCGGGGGAGGCGCTCATCCCTGTGCTGCTCAAGGGCGATGGCGGCGCCGCCCGCTGGCGCGCGGCGCGGTTCGTGCCGCTGAAGCGGCGTGACGGGGCGACGGAGGAGATCGTCGTCGCGCTCCGCGACATCACGGCGGAACGGGCGGCGGAGGCGAAGCTGGCGGAGAGCCGCGCGCTCGCGCGCCGTCTCGCCATCGTCGCGCGGGAGACGGACGACGCCGTCATCATCGCGGATGCGGAGGGCCGCGCGCTCTGGGTCAATCCGGCCTTCGAGCGGCTGACCGGGCATTCCGGCCCGGCGATCATCGGCAAGAGGCCGGGGGCGATTCTCCAGGGGCCGGACACCGATCCCGAGACGCGGGCCGCCATCGGCCGCGCGCTGGCCGCGCGCAGCCCGATCCGCACGGAAATCCTTAACTATTCGAAAAGCGGCGAGGCCTACTGGATCGAGATCGAGATCGAACCGGCCGAGGAGGAGGCGGAGGACGGGAGCGCGCGGCCGATCTTCGTCGCCGTCTCCCGCGAAATCACCGAGCGGCTGCGGCGGGAGAAGGAGCTGGAACGGGCGCGAAACGCGGCGGAGGCCGCGGACGCCGTTAAGTCGGAGTTCCTCGCCCGGATCAGCCACGAGCTGCGGACGCCGCTCAATGGCGTCACGGGCACGATCGCGCTCCTCCGGCTCGGGTCGCTGAACAAGGAGCAACGGGAGGTTCTCTCGCATCTCGAAAGCTCGGCGGCGCGGCTTTCCGGCGTGATCGAGCGCATCCTCGAATTCAGCGCGGCGGAGGCGGGCGGGGAGGCGGCGCCGGCGGGGGCGCTTTCGCTGGAGCGGCTGGCGGAGGGCGCGCTGGGCTCCATCACCGGGGCGGCGCGGGCGAAGGGGCTCGTCCTTTCCGCATGGGTCGACCCGGCGCTCCCGGAGGCGGTTTTCGCGGACGAGGCGCGCGTGCTGCGCATCCTTTCGATCTTTGCGGAGAACGCGGTGAAGTTTTCGGAGCGCGGCGCGGTCGGCCTCTCCGCGCGGCTCGCCGGCGGATCGGCCGGGCGCGGCGGGCGCGCGACCGTGCGCCTCGCGATCGAGGACGAGGGGCCCGGGGTCGCCCCGGAGCGGCGCGAGGCGATCTTCGAGCGGTTCGAACAGGCGGACGGCTCGGCGCGCCGGGCGCAGGAGGGGGTGGGGCTCGGCCTCGCCATCGCAAGCCGGCTCGCGGATGCGATGGAGGCGCGCATCGGCTGCGAGCCGCGGGCGGAGGGCGGCTCCGCCTTCTGGGTCGAGTTCGAGGCGGATGTGGCGGCGCCGGCCGCCGATCCGCGCTGCCCGCGGGTCGCGGGGCGCGCCGCGCTGCTGATCGACCCTTCGGACGCGCGC
>JAUIDE010000116.1 GCA_030429105.1 Alphaproteobacteria bacterium | reverse complement strand
AATACGAACGCGGCGAGCGAGACGCTGACGCAGACGGCGGGCGGCGCGGTCTTGGTGACGGGCCGGCTGGGCGTCCTGACGGGCGTCGGGGCGACGACGCGGTCTGACGTGACGCTGGCGAATGCGGCCAACGAATTCTCCCTGGTGCGGGTGATCGCGGACGACGTCGCGCTGCGGGACACGGACGGCTTCATCCTCGACGGCGCGGACCTGACCGGCGATCTTTTGATCGGAACGAGCGCGGCGCGGCAGGCCGGGAGCCTTACGCTGCAAGACGTCGCGGCGGACGGCGATCTCGGGTTCGACGTCACGGGGACGGCGACGCTGACGCGGGTCGCGGTCGGTGGGAACATTGACGGCGTGGCGGACGGGACCATTACCGGCCTCGATCTTGCTGCGACCGCCGGCGTGACCTCTCTCACCTCGAACACTGGCTCGATCGACCTCGCCGACTTCGCGCTCGGGGCGTTTTCGCTGCGGGCCCCGATGGGCGAAATCCGCTTCGGGAGCGGTTCCGCGGGCGCCGTCGCCGTTGCGGGACTGGCGGCGGGAGGGGACCTCGTTCTGCACAACGTCACCCTCGGGGGCGGCGCCCTTACTGCGGGGGGGAATGTGACGGCGGACGGGGTCCTGTCGACCGGCGGGTTGTCGCTGACGTCGACCGGAAGCGCCGGGCGCGTCCTGCTTGGCTCTGTCGAAGTCGGGGGCGATTTCGCCGCGAGCGCGGCCGATATCCGGATCATCGACGCCGTGCTGGACCCGAACGGGTCGGGCGGCGCGACGACGGACCCTGCTCCGGCGACCGGGGACTTCCTTGCGGCCAACCGCCTTTCGCCGTCGGCGACGGTGAATGGCGTAGTGTCGCGGACCGTCGGGCGGTCGGTCTCGACCCCGGACGACGCGGACCTCCGGGTTTTCCAGAATACGGGGACGACGGCCGACATGACCGTCGGCGGGCATGTCTTCACCAACCAGATCCTGGTGACGGGGACGACCGAGCTGCGGGCCGAGAGCATCATCCTGCCGCGCGAGCAGGTCGCCGCCGGGGGCCTCCACAACGACTTCCGGGGCGCCGTGTCTGCGACCGACCGGATGCGCACGGGGGATGACGGGCGTGTCGGCGGGAACGTCTTCATCGAGGATGCGAGCGGCCTGGTTCTGGGCGATGTTCGTGTCACGGGCGATCTCTCGGTTCGGATCAACTCGGACAACGCGAACGCGGCGAGCGAGACGCTGACGCAGACGGCGGGCGGCGCGGTCTCGGTGACGGGCGGGCTGGGCATCCTGACGGGCGTCGGGCTCACGACGGAACGGTCCAACGTGACCCTGGCGAATGCGGCCAACGATTTCGACATCGTGCGGGCTGTCGCCAACGACCTTAGGCTGAGGGACTCGAATGGATTCCGCCTCCTTGGCGCAGACCTGACTGGCTCCCTAGAGGTCGGACCGATCTTCGCCGACATCGGGACCGACACGGACCGGCAGGCCGGGAACGTGACGATCGAGGACGTCGCGGCGGACGGCGATCTCGGCTTCGACGTCACGGGGACGGCGACGCTGACGCGGGTCGCGGTCGGTGGGAACATTGACGGCGTGGCGGACGGGACCATTACCGGCCGGGACATCGTAGCGGAGAGTGGGACGACTTCCCTGACGTCCCGGAACGGATCGGTCATCCTCGACCGGGGCTCCTTCGGGGCGGCCGCACTCGACGCGGGGCTCGCTATCGATGTCGACAACATTCGTGCCGGCGGTGTCTTCAGCGCAACCACCGGGACGAACGCCGACATCTTCGCTGCGAACCTCGCATCGTCGGGCGTGACCAACACCATTTCGGCAGGCGGATCGATCACGGTGGACGCCTTGCGCGTGGCCGGCTCGCTGAACCTCGACGCTGTAGGGCAGGTCCGGTTCGGGTCGGTCGATGTCGGCGGCGCCCTTGGGGCGGAAGGCTCGGCGATCTTGATCACCGACATGCCGACCCGCGACGTCGATGGCGCTTTAATCGCCGACCCCGGCGCGTTCCTTGTCGGGCGTTCCATCGCGACGCTGGACGACGGGGACCTCCGCGTCTTCCAGAATGCGGACCCAACAACTGGCGGGGCGCTAGGCCCCCTCACGTTTGATCACCAGGTGCAAGTCGCTGGAGCCGCCACGCTGAATTCCGGCGGCGATATCTACCTCCCGCGCGAGCAGGGCCCCACCCCGCTTCACAACGATTTCGGCGGTGCGGTCT
The DNA here is from genome assembly GCA_030429105.1 of Alphaproteobacteria bacterium. GTDB lineage: Bacteria > Pseudomonadota > Alphaproteobacteria > Rhodobacterales > Rhodobacteraceae > Pikeienuella. The sequence goes on along the minus strand of JAUIDE010000116.1, from coordinate 9,528 downwards.
CCGTTGTCGCGGGCGGCGACGTGGCGATCGAGGATGTCAATTCGATCGCGTTCTCCTCGGTCGATGTGGAGGGCGACTTCGCCGTCCGGTCCAACGCCGCCAATCTGGCCGCGACTGCTGCGGAAGCGGCGATCTCCCAGACCGGCGCGATGACCGTTGCGGGGGCCTCGACCTTCGTCACGGGCGATCACGACGACGTGGCGATTAAAGACGGCGTAACGTTGGGCGACGTCACGCTAGAAAACGCCGGAAACAGCTTTGGCGGCGACGTTTCGATTGTTGCAAGGACCGCCGAGATCGCTGCGACCGGGGTGCTCAGCGTCACCAACAGCCGTCTTGCCGGGTCGCTCGGGGTTTCCTCCGGCGGCGCGGCGGCGCTTGTCGACGTCGACGTCGCCGGCGGGGTGGGCGTAAGCGGAGCAACTGGCGTTGAGCTGACCCGTGTCGCGGTGGGCGGCGACCTCGACGCGACGAGCGCTTCGGGAGACGTAGGTGCGACCGATCCCCGTGTGGGTGGAGCGACCGATCTTGTCGCTACGCTCGGCGCAGTCACGGTCGACGACGCCATTCTCAACGCGACGGAGATTTCGGCGGGCGCCGCAGCGACACTGTCGGACCTGATCGCCACCTCCCTCATCGCTGGGGCGGGGGATGTCACTCTGGAGCGGGTCCGGGCGGACGGACTGACGCTGAACAGGGGCGCAGTCGGCGCCTCCGGCCTGATCATCACCGGCGACCTCGGCATCGTGACTAACGGCCAGGCGGTTTTGCTGGACCTCGTGCGCGTCGGCGGCGCCCTTACGGTCGCCACGGGAACGGGGGCCATCGGACTCAGGAATATCGATGTAGTCGGCGGAGCCTCGCTCACGGGCGGGGATATAGGGTTTGTCGACGGCGCTTCCGAGACCCGGATGCGTGTGGGCGGCGCGCTGATGGCGACAGGGTCGGACGTTGAGTTCTCGGACCTTTCGGTGGCGGGCCAGACAACCGTCACCGCAAGCAGAGCGGCGAATCTCGATGACGCCTCTCTCTCCGGGCTTTCGGTCGATGCGGAGGGCGCAGTCGTCGTCTCCGACACCGGCGCGGGCGCGACGGACCTTGACGCCGGCGGAACGCTCGAAGTGAGAAACGCGCGGCTTGCGACGCTTGACGCGGACGCGGTTGGCGACCTGACGCTTCAGGCGGTCACGACGACCGGGATCGCTGATCTCAAGTCCACAGAAGGCGACATCAAGCTGAGCGCCGTCGCGGTCGGTGGAGAACTCAAGGCGAGCGCGGATGCGGGCGACGTCTCCACCTTTGCCGGTCCGCTGACGCTGGAGGCCTTTATAGCGCGGGCGCCGGTCGCGGTTTCGCTTCCGTCCTTTGTTGTGGAAGGGCAGCCGGGAGCCACGATCGGCGTCGAAGTCTCCCTGCCTCCGTCCGAGAGCGAGGGGCGAGTGCTCGAGACCCTTACGGCTTCAGGCGGCGCGGTCGGCGCGGCGGTGGCGTTCGATCAGGCGGACGATGCCGGTCGCGAGTCCGGGGAGACGGAGCGGCTTCTCACAGTGGCCGGAAAGGCGACCGTAACGGCCGCTGAAGCGATTTCGCTCCGGGATTCGGAGTTCACGTCGGAGACCGAGGCGGCGGCTATAACGGGTGGCGGAGCGGTCTCGCTTCAGGATGCCGAGTTCATGGCGACGTTAACGGCGACGAGCACCGGCGGAACGGTGACGCTGACCGATGTGGATGTGACGGGCGCGGCTACGGCTACAGGTGCCGGCGATGTCGGGATCGGCGGCTCGGGGTTCGCGGCCACGCTCGGGGCGACGAGCACCGGCGGAACAGTGACTGTGACCGACGTGAACGTGGCAGGGGCAACCACTGTCAGCGGCCGCGGAACGGTCTCGCTCGACAGCTCGGAGTTCAGGGCGACGCTCGGAGCGACAAGCACGGGCGGAGCGGCGACGCTGACCAATGTGGACGTGACGGGCGGCGCTACTGTGACCGGAGCCGGGAATGTCTTGATCCGGCGAAATGCAGGCTCCGACGCGAAGCTGAACGGGACGCTCACGGCGACGAGCGACGGCGGAACGGTGACGCTGACCGATGTGGATGTGACGGGCGCGGCGATGGTCACCGGGGACGGAAATGTCTCGCTCCGGCGGACCAATGTAGGCGATCGGGAAGCCGATGACGCCGGGGCGTCTTCGAGCCTCACGGCGGCGAGCGATAGCGGAACGGTGACGCTGACCAACGTTGACGTGACGGGCGCGGCGACGGTCACCGCGCTGGGAGACATCAGCTTGGGCGATGTTGAAGTGGGCGGCGTCGCAAGGCTCAACACAGAGGGTGACGTGGTCGTCGACGACGTGGACGTCGGCGGCCTGAACGTAGGGGCGGACCCACGCCCCAGGAACTTCAGTCTCGAAGACCAAGACGATGACGATAACGATACTGCGTCCCTTACGATTCGCTCGCTCGGCAAGGCGGGAAATTTCACCAGCGTGATCCGCGCGACGGAGAACATCGAGTTCCTCGGCACGCTGAACGGCGAGTTGGGGACGCGCCTCAGACTTGTCGCCGGCAATCTGATCGGGTTCGGCGGGCTTGTAGGCGGCGATGGAGGCGTCACCCGCTTCGGCGAGATCGCGCTTAAAGGGACGGGGCAAACCGACGTTCAGATCGGCAGCGGAGAGGATGTCGAAGGGCCCCAGACGTTGCAAGCAAATCAGACGGAGGACATCTTCTTTGTAAGAAACCTCACGCTTCTTCAAGGTCTGGGAACAGTGCGGACAGTCGTCTCCAAAGAGGTCGACGACGTGTTCTTCGAGAATAAGATAAACTTCGGGGTGGATATCACTGGAACATTCGCATTCGCAGGAGAGGAGGGGTCGGCCCCTTCCGAGATCGAATTGACCGGCTCTATCGGAACCGAAAACGGCGAAGCTGCGGCGCTCTCCAGCCAAATCCAGGCCGGCGACCGCCGGCGGGAGTTAAGGTTCAACAATTGCGTTATCGGCGACGCGGCAGACTGCGGCGTCACCCCGGGGATCGTGTTCACGATCGACACGGACATACCCGTGCCGCAGGTGCTGGAGATAGATCTCGACGAACTGGCGGACATCTACGCCTCGGGCGGCAACGAGGAGCTCTGGGCCCCGCAGCCGGCCTTCACCGAGGATCTGGAGGAGGAGTGAGGACCATGCACCGCACGACGATCGTAGCGCTTCTCGCCATCGGCCTTGGCGCCTGCGCCGAGCAGAGCGTGCTCACTTCGGGATCGGTCGCGGGGCAGGCGGACGCCTGCGCCGCAATCGCCGAAGCCTCCCGGCTCGGCCGCCGAGCCAGCTTCAGCTACGACTTCCCGACGGCGGAGGAGAATTTCCTCCGCATCGTTCAGGTCCACGGGCAGAGCGCCGCGCCGCTGAATTGCCGCCGTGGCCTCAGCAAGGCGGCCGCTGAGATGAACCTCGCGCTCGCGCTGTCGAGCCAGGGGCAGTTCCGGCTGGCCGACGCGGCCTTCGACGATGCGGCGGAAAGCCTTGCCGCACAGCCGGAGGAGGGCATGGACGCGCTCCTGAGCCTCTTCCGCGCCCAGCACGAACTCCACCGGCAGGATGCGGAGATGGCGCTCGATCTGGCGGAACGCGGCCATCTTTCGCTCGATGAGGCGGGGCTGAGCGAAAGAAACCAGGTGGTCCGCGAGACCCGCTCGGACATGCGCGGGCTCGCGAGCGCGGGGCTCATTTCGCAGAGCGGCATCGACAGCGCGGCGCTGTTCGACCTGTCTCCGCGCGGGCGCGACGTTCTTCTAGCCGAGGCCGATCTCTTCTACGTGAAGTCCTATGCGAGCCTGAGCAGGCGCGACTCCGACCCGAACGCCGCGCTCGCCTCGATCAGGAGCGCCCTGCGCTCGCTCGACGGCGCCGATGGCGTGCCGCTCAGCTACAGTTCCAAGTACGAGATGCAATACGCGACCATCTCGATGCAGCAGAACGACATCGAGACCGCGATCGGCCTCTCCGCCCGCGCCTCCGCGCAGCTGGAGGACGAGTTGCCGAACTCGCCGCTCACCGCGCAATCGAAGATGATCTACGCGACGGCTCTGGCGGAAGCGGGGCGGTTCGCCGAGGCGCAGGCCGCCTTTCTCGACGCGTTCGACATCTACGAGGCGAACCCGATCCCGCTTCGCTACGAACGGATCTGGCCCTTCATCCGGCTTAACATCGCGGCGGGGCCGCGCCGCGTCGCGCCGGACGGCGCGCTCTATCTCGACAGCCCGGACGAGGTCGCCGCCGTGTTTCGCGCCACCCAGCTGGTGAGAAGCGCGAACACGGCTTCGGAGATCGCGGCCACCGCGCTCGAACTCGCCGAGGGACCCGGACCTGGAGCCGAGGCAGTTCGCGCCTGGCGCGAGAGCGAGGACCGCGTCGCGACGCTCAAGGCGGCGCTGACCCAGCGAAACGTGCTCACCGCCGAGCAGGAGGATCAGCTCCGGGGCGATCTCGCCGACGCGCTGGAGCAAGCGCGAATCCTGCGCGAGCGCCGCGATGAGGCGGCCCCGCAATACCAGCGGCGGCTCGAGGCGCCTGTCGGCCTTTCCGCGGTTCAGTCCGCGCTTCGCCCCGGCGAGGCGTTGGTGCAGGTCCTGACCGGCGAGCCGCGTTCGGTCGTGCTCTTCATCGAGCCGGAGGCGGCGACAGTGCGCGTGATCGCTTTCACCGAGACCCAGGTCGCCAGCCTCGTCGCCGCGTTGCGCAGGGCGTTCGAGCGCGATGAGAATAACCAGACCGGCGTGTTCCTCCCGGAAACCAGCTTTCAGGTCGCGACAGCCGTGTTCGGCGATCTGCTGGACCGGATGAGATCCAAGGAAAAGATCTTCTTCGCCACCAACAGCGCGCTGCAGGACATCCCGCTCGAGGTCCTGGTGACGGAGAATCCCGGCTCGGACGAGCGGTGGATCGGTGGCGATACGGATTACACCGATGTCCGCTGGCTGGTGGATGATGTAAGCCTGAGCTACCTGCCCAGTCCGCGCAATCTGGTGGACATAAGGGGCGGCGCCGGCCAGTCGGCGGCGCGGAACCCGGTGATCGCCTTCGGCGACTTCCAGTCCCAGGCCGATACGGAGGCCGTGCTGCGGGCGACCGACTTGCCCCGCGAGGAATGCGGAGACGTCGCCGAGGCCATCGCCACACTCCAACGGCTTCCCGCGACAGCAACGGAAATCGCCGCTGCGCGCGACGCTTTGGGCGGCGGCTCGCGCGTCATCGAAGGCCCCGACTTTACAGAGAGTCGCGTGCGGCAGCTCTCCGAAAGCGGAGAACTCGCCGACTTCAAGATCGTGCACTTCGCAACACACGGGCTCCTCTGGAGCGATCCAGACTGCATCAGCGAGCCGGCGCTGACAACGACGTTCGAGGACGGCGGCGACGGTCTGCTGAAAAGCTCGGAGATAAGGGCCCTGTCGCTCGACGCCGACCTTGTCGTCCTGTCCGCCTGCGAGACGGTAGGGGCGGCCGGACAGCTCAGATCCGGCGGCGAGAGCCTGTCTGGCCTCGCGCGCGCTTTCTTCTCGAGCGGGGCCCGTGCGGTCGTCGCCAGCCACTGGCAGGTCAGCGACGACGCGACGGCGGCCCTGATGGAGGCGATGTATCAGAACCTGGCGAGCAGCCCCGAGGTTTCGTTCCAGTCGGCCATGAGCGCGGCGCAGCAAACGCTGAGAACGAGCGTGGAGAGATCGGATCCGTTCTACTGGGCTCCCTTCGTCATCATCGGCGACGGCACGGCCCGGTTTCAGCGGGCCGACGGCTGAGCCGGGCGATGGAGGCGCCCTCCGCCCCGTTTCCCGACGCATTCTATGCGCCGGTCTCGGAAAAGGAGCCCTCCGGGCGGGAGTTGGAGCGCCACGAGTTCGTGGCCATCGAGGCCGAATGCCAGGGAAAGCCGGGCAGATGGGACGCCGTGCTCGGGCGGGAGAGCGATCCGACGCCGCCGAACTACCGCACCGCCCGGCGAATGGCGCAAGAGACTTTGGCGAAGACGCGTGATTTCCGGGTGCTGGCTCGGCTTGTCGAGATCGAGTCCCATGTCACCGGGCCGGCCGGCGTGCACGCGGCGCTGCACCTGCTGAATCATTACGTCGCGAACCAGTGGGAGGCGACTCATCCGAAACCGTCTCCGGAGGGCGACTCGGAACGTCGGAAGGCCCTCGCGCCGCTGCGCAGCCGTCAGCGGATCTGCGAGGGGCTGGAGGCGGCCCAGGTGTTTCGGGGCGCCGGCGTGGACGGGCCAGTCACGATCCGACATTTTCTTCTGGCTTCCGGGGCTATGCGAGCCCGCGCGGGCGAAGCGTTTTGGGGCGCCGCCGGCCTTGAAGAGGTCGTCTCGAAGGCGGCCGCGTGGACGGCGATCGAGTCCGCAAAGGGGGACCTGGCCGCCGCGGCCGAGATCGCCTCGCATATCCATGATCTGCTGGCCGAGCGGTTGGAGCGCGCCCCCGACCTTCTGCCGCTTGCGCGATCGCTGTCCGACTACGCCGCGGCGCTGGCTTCCTACGCGAGCCCCGGAGCCGTCGCGGAGGCGCGGGCGGATGACGGGCTCGCCTCCGCCGCTCACGAATCGAACGAGCCGGCGAGGCCTTCGGCTCCGCTTTCCGCCGATGCGCTTCAAAGCCGGGCGGAAGCCGCCGACTTGCTGGATGAAGTGATCGGCTATTACGCCCGGGAGGCTCGTTCGAGCCCGGTTCCGCTGGTCCTGATCGCGATACGGGACATGGCGGGAGCGACATTCGCCGGCTGGCGCGACGCGTTGGCGAAGAACGGCGCCGACGAAGCGGCGCTCGATATCGGCGGTGTCGATGCAAGTCGGCTGGACGCCTATCTCGGGACCGATTCCGAGGGCGCCGAGGCCGAGCCCGCCCTTGCCGCCCTCCGCCGCGAGATCGCGTCTCTACGGAGCCTGGTCGACGAGATGATGTCCATAAGGCGCGCGGCCGGGCCGCTGATGGATCTGGCCGAGACGGCTGCGCGGCGACTGGTCGAGGTCGAGAAGACGTTGGATCTCACGGAAGCCTCTATCGCCGCGGCGGCGAAAAGTGCTCCGCACGAAAAGCCGGAGCCGAGTGTGAAGGGAAGCGTGCGAAGCCGGCAGGAAGTCATGCTCGCGCTTGATCGTCTCGCTTCCTTTCATGAGCGCGCCGAGCCGACGAGCCCGGCTCCCGTGCTGCTCACGAGAGTAAAATCGCTGGTGGAAGCCAGTTTTTTGGATACTATCAGGGAACTTGCGCCCAAGGGCGGCGATTCTTCGTCGCTAAAATTGATACCCCCTGCCAAGAAGGGGGCTTGAGGGTGGATTGGAGGTGTTGCGATGGCGGATAGTGGGCAAAAATTCATCGGGCGGAACCGGGCCCCGCGTGTTCAGATCGAATACGATGTGGAGACCGGCGGAGCCGAGAAGAAGGTTCAGCTTCCCTTCGTGATGGCGGTGCTTTCCGATCTCAAGGGCAGGCCGCAGGACGGCGAGGACGTGAGCGCCGTAGCTGAGCGCGATTTCGAGACCGTCGATATCTCCACGTTCGGGGAATATATCAACAGCATGAAGCCCCGGGCGACCTTTCGGGTGGCCAACAAGCTCGGCGATGGCGGAGACCAGCTCACCGTCGACCTGACCTTCACCTCCATGAAGGATTTCACGCCCGCGGCGATCGCGGCCCGGGTGCCGGAGCTCCAGGAACTCTACAAGGCGCGGAACGAGCTCAAGTCGCTTCTGACCTTCATGGACGGCAAGACCAATGCCGAGCGCACCATCAAGGAACTCCTCGCCAACGAAACGCTGATGAAGTCGCTCGCCGCCTCCGGCGCGTCGCCCGCTCCGGATGGAGACGGATCCCAGAAACCTGACGAGGACAAGTGAGCATGGCGGAACAGACCCAGGCGTCGCCGCAGCAGGGCCTCGGCGAGATCGGCGAATTCGAGGCGTTGCTCGAGAAGGAATTTCGCCCGAAGACCAACGCGGCGAAGGAAGAGGTAAACCGCGCCGTCCGAACCCTTGCGGAGAAGGCGCTTGAAAAGGCCGATCTCGTTCCCGATCAGGTCGTGAATACGATAAAGGCGCTGATCCGGGAGATCGACGCCAAGCTGACCGAGCAGATCAACGAAATCATTCATCATCCGGAGTTCCAGCAGCTAGAGGGCGCTTGGCGCGGCCTGCATTTCCTGTGCGCCCGCACCGAGTCGAGCGCCGAGCTTCGCATCACCGTGATGAACCTCTCTAAGCGGGAGCTGCGAGCGGAACTCGAGAAGTTCCCCGACACGGACTGGGACAGGAGCCCGCTCTTCACGAAGATCTATGAGGCGGGATACGGCGTACTGGGCGGCGATCCGGTTTCCTGCATCGTCGGCGACTACCATTTCGATCACACCGGGCCTGACGTCGACACGCTCAGGGACATGGCGAAGATAGCCGCCGCGGCGCATGCGCCTTTCATAGCGGGTGCGGCGCCGAGCCTTTTCGACCTCGACAGCTGGCAGGAATTGCCGCTGAAGCGGGACCTGGCCACCTTGATGACCACGCCGCCTTACATGGAGTGGCGCGCGCTGCGAGAGACCGAGGACGCGCGCTATATCGGGCTCGCCTGCCCTCGCTTCCTCGCGCGCCGCGCCTATGGGCCCAACAATCCGGTCGACGAATTCGAGTTCGTCGAAGACACCGGCGGGGCGGAAGCCTCGAAGTTCTGCTGGGCGAACTCCGCCTACGCGATGGCCGCCAACATCACGCGGGCGTTCTCGCGCTATGGCTGGTGCAGCCAGATCCGGGGCGTCGAATCCGGCGGGGCGGTGGAGAATCTTCCGACCCATACCTTCAAGACGGAGAGCGGATCCTGGGCGGCGCAGTGCCCGACGGAGATTTCGATCACCGACCGTCGCGAGATGGAGATGGCCAACCTCGGCCTGATGCCGCTGATCTACAAGCAGAACTCTAACATAGCCGCGTTCATCGGCGCACAGTCGCTTCACAGCCCGCCCCAGTATGACGATAGCGAAAAGGGCAAGATCGCGACGAAGAATGCGGCGCTTGGCGCCCGGCTTCCCTATATGTTCGCCTGCTCCCGTTTCGCGCATTACCTGAAACACATGGTCCGGAACAAAGTCGGCTCGTACATGGAGCGCGATGACATGCAGCGTTGGCTGGGCGGCTGGATCGAAAACTACGTGAACCGGACTGCGATCGCCGGCGATGAGCAGAAGGCTCGCCGGCCCTTGTCAGACGCCAAGGTCGTCGTGGAGGACGATCCGGAAAACCCCGGCATGTATGATGCGAAGTTCTTCCTGCGACCGCACTACCAGCTCGAAGGCGCGAACGTATCGCTCCGCCTTGTTTCGAAGCTGCCCTCCGAGACGCAGTGAGAATTGTTCAGAAGTGGTTCTGAACAAAGTGATTGTACCCTTACCAACTGATGGAGACGGAAAATGGCCGTAGACGCGCTGCTCAAGATCGAGGGCAAGAACATCAAGGGCGAATCGAAGATCGCCGGGCATGAGGACG
>JAUIDE010000115.1 GCA_030429105.1 Alphaproteobacteria bacterium | reverse complement strand
CTCGGGCGGGGCGGGCGCGCGCTCCGGCGCGGTCGGCGCGGCGTCGGTCTCGGCGAGCTTCACGTCCGCCCGCTCCTCGCCCGGGTTCGGGGCCTCCGGCGCGGGCGGCAGGTTCGCGTCGAAGACCGGCGCGGCGGAGCGCGCGGCCTCGAACTCCGCGCCGCTCATCAGCGTGACCTCGGCGATGTTCATGGCCGGCGTCTCGCGCGCGCTGAACAGCGCCCCCGAAAAGAGCGCGAGCAGGATCAGCGCCAGATGCGCGCCGCCCGAGACCGCTGCGCCGACGCGCATCTCATTCGCCCCGTGGGGCCGGCGGCGCCGGGTCCGTCACCAGCGCGATGGAGGAAAAGCCCGCGGCGTTCAGCGCGCCCATCGCCTGCGCGACCGCGCCATAGGGCAGCCCGGCGTCCGCGCGGAGATAGACCTGCCCGTCCTTCCGCTCCGCCGCGATGGCGGGCAGGCGCGCGGAGAACTCGGCGAAGTCCATCGGCGTCTCCTGCACGAAGATCACCCCGTCCGCCGCGAGGCTGATCGTCAGCGGCGGCTCGGGCTCGACCGGCAGCGCCTGCGCGTTCGTCTCCGGCAGCCGCATCGGCACGCCGACGGTGAGCATCGGCGCCGCGACCATGAAGATGATGAGGAGCACCAGCATCACGTCCACGAAGGGCGTGACGTTGATCTCCGACATCGGCCGCCCGGCGCCGCGCCGCCGACGCTTGCGCCGTCCGCCGCCGACCGAACCGGAGAGACTTGCGCCCATTCAGGCCGCCTTCCGCTCGAGCTGGCGGGAGAGGATGACGCCGAACTCCTCCGCGAAATTCTCCATCTGCCCGCCCATCCGGTCCACGTCCCCGGTGAACTTGTTGTAGAAGATCACCGCCGGGATCGCCGCGAGAAGGCCGAGCGCCGTCGCCAGCAGCGCCTCGGCGATGCCGGGGGCGACGGTGGCGAGGTTGGTGTTCTGCTGGATCGCGATCTGCTCGAAGGCGTGCTTGATGCCCCAGACCGTGCCGAAAAGCCCCACGAAGGGGGAGATCGAGCCGCAGGAGGCGAGGAAGCCGAGTTGTGAGGCCGCCTTCTCCTCCTCGCGGGAGACGGCGACGGAAAGCGCCCGGTCGATCCGCTGCTGCGCGCCGGGCGCGATCCCGCCTGCCGACGAATGCGACTTCCGCCATTCCGCCATGCCGGCGGCGAAGATGCGCTCGAGCGCGGAGCGCGGCTCCGCCCCGAGCCGCTCCGCCAGCTGGTCGAGCGGCTGGCCGGACCAGAACGCCTGTTCGAACAGCGAGGCCGCGCGCCGCGCCTTGCCGAAGAAGATGTACTTGTCCACAATGATCGCCCAGGACCAGAAGGAGGCGATCACCAGCGCGATCATCACCAGCTGGACGACCAGCGTGGCGCGCAGGAACAGCGCTGTCAGCGAAAAATCCAAGTCGGCCGCCGCCGCTCCGGCGGCCGCGATCGTTTCGGTCTCCATATGCTCGCCTCGCTCTGGCCGTCTGATGCGGCGCTTGATCGCGACAGGCCGCGGAGCGCGGCGCAGTCTTCGTCAAGATGAGGCTTTCCTTCGATTTCGTCAATGAGCGGGCGCCGCGCTGCAATAAAGCGCAAGACGCGCGCGAGGGGCGCCAAGCCGCAGCAATGGTCGAGGATCCGCCCGCGGTCGCCGGGGGCCGACGACCGCAGGCGGATCAGCCGCGGGTCTGATCCGCCGGGCGCTTGTAGCGACGGCCCGCGAAGCGCCAGCGGCGGGAAGGCTGTGACTCCCCGATTGCGCTTCCGTTGGCCCGCGCCTCAATCCCCCGGCCGCCCCTCCGCCAGCGGCGCCGGCGTCCTGAGGAAGAGCGCGGCGACCAGCGCGCAGGCGAGCGGGAAAAGCGCCGCAACCTGCAGCGGCCCCGCGAACCCGCCCGTCGCCTCCGCCGCGAAGCCGATCAGCGGCGGGCCGAGCGAGGCGCCGATCACGATCACCGTCTGCGCCGCGCCCTGCACCGAGCCGAGATGCCGCCGCCCGAAATAGCGCGGGAAGATGTAGCCGAAGAGCGTCATCGAGAAGGCGTTGTTGAGCCCGAAGATCGCGGCGAACACCGCGGCCCCGGCGAAATCCCCCACCGCCGTCGCCATGAGGAGCGACCCGGCCTGAACGCACAGCGCCATCGCGAAGGCGAAGCGGGTGCGGATCCGGTCCATCAGCCGCCCCACCAGCGGCATCGCCGCCACCATCACCGCCGCCGCGATGGGGAAGACGAGCGCCGCGTCCGCCGCGTCGAGCCCCGCCCGGGTGAAGACCGTGACCTGATAGAAATGCAGCACCGTCACGAGCATGGAGATCGAGAACATGCCGGCGAGCACGATGTAGAAGGTCGGCGTCCGCAGCGCCTCCTTCAGCGTCAGCCCCGGAATCTCCCCCTTCGGCCCCGCCTTCGGCCCGCTCGCCGCCCCGTCCGGGTCGAGCCCGAGCGGCTCCGGCTTGTCATGCACGATCAGCCAGAAGACGGGGAGGACGAGCGCCCAGGTCAGCAGCCCGAGCACGACCCAGGCGAAGCGCCAGCCGTAATTGTCGATCAGCCATTGCCCGAGCGGCGGATGCACCGCGATCGAGCCCGCGAAGCCGAGCGCCATCAGGCTCATGGCGAAGCCGCGCTTCCGGTCGAACCACTGGCTCACGAGGTTGGAGCAGTTCAGCATCGTCGCGCCCTGCCCGAGAAAGCGCAGCATGGCGAAGCCGAGGCCCAGCATCACGAGATTCGCCGCCGCGCCGAAGAAGAGGCAGGCGAGGCCGAGGAGGAGCCCGACCGTCAGCATCATCCGCCGCGGCCCGTAGCGGTCCGTCAGCCGCCCGGCGAAGGGGAGGCCGAAGGCCGCGACGAGCGTCGCCGCGGCGTAGGCCGTCGCCACGCTCGCCGGGGTGACGCCGAGATCGGCGGAGATCGGCCCGACGAAGACGGAGAAGGTGTGGGATTGCCCGGGGCCCGATGCGAACATCCCCAGCATCGCCGCGCCGAGCACCCACCAGCCGAAGAATCCGCGCGCCGAAAGCGCCTCGAACGCCGCCTGCCTCATGTCGCATCCCCCTCCATCGCCGCCAGCGCCGCCCGCGCCTCCGCCGGCAGCCGCACGGGCCGGCCCTTGATCGTCATGCAGGCGAAGACGACCCGCGCGCGGAAGAGCGGCGTCCCCTCCCGGAACACGGCCTGCGCCAGCGTCGCGGAGGCGCCGCGCGTCTCCGTCGCCTCCGTCTCGACCCGGATCATGTCGCCATAGCGGGCGGGGGAGAGGAAATCCGCCTCGATCCGCGTGACGACGAAGACCAGCCCCGCCGCCCGCATCGCCCCCTGGTCCACCCCCGCCTCCGCCAGCGCGTCGGATCGCGCCCGCTCGATGAAGCGGAGATAGTTCGCGTGATAGACGACCGCGCCCATGTCCACGTCCTCGTAATGGACGCGGTAGCGGGCCTCATGCGGCATCGTCGGCGCCCGTGAGCCCGACCCGCGCGGCGAGCCTGAGGGCGAGCGCCGGGTCCTTCGATCCGGCGGGGATCGCCGGGTCATAGGCCGCCTTCAGCAGCGCGGCGTGGAAGGGGACGAGCATCGCCCGCCGCTCCCCGTCCGGCAGTTGCGCCATCGCCACCGGCCGGTCCGCCGAAACCCCGCCCTCGTCGAAGACGAGCAGCGCCAAGGCCGCCTCCGTCAGCGCGATATAGTCCACCGGCGCGGCGCGCATCTGCTCGTCATAGCGGAGGAGCGTGATCGAGGCGCGGATCGCCCCGGCGTCGTCGAAGGCGAAGACGCGATAGCGGTTCGCCCCCGCCGCCTCCAGCCGGCCGATGAGCGCGGGAAGATCGGGCAGGAAATCCGGCAGGTTCGGCGCCCGCGCCGCGTCCCGCCAGTCCTTCATCACATAGATGAGGAGGTTGGCCTCCGCCTCCCCGTCCGCCAGCGCCGCCCCGGCATGGCCCGCGAGCACGCGCACCGCCTCCCCGAAGAGCCGCCCGCCCGCCGCGTCAAGCCCGATCACCGCGGGGGAGATCGCCCCGCCCCAGCGCGCGAACTTGAAGGCCTCGCCCCCGAAGAGGCGGCGGATGCGGTCTGCGGTCTCGCTCGTCGCGTCGCTCATGAAGCCACAATCCGCAATCCGGCGGGGATGGCAAGGCCGGGGCAGGGGGGGGGAAGGGCGAGCGTCTCGCCGCCGCCCGCAGAGCATCCCCACGGCAAACGCGCGCCCCTCTCCCGCCCGCGGAAGAGGGCGGGCGCCCGCTCCCCATCCCTCCCCCCGGCCTCGAAAAGCATCTCTCCAGTGGAGAGATGCCGAGGCCGTCGCCCGGAGGCGAAGGCCGCAGGGCGAGGGGCGCCAAGCCTTCCCGAACGTCGAAGATCAGGCCGTGCCTGCCGCGGCGGGCGCGAGTCGCGCCCGCCGAGGGGGCGGCGGGCGCGGGCGGATCAGCCGCGTGTCTGATCCGCCGGGCGCGTGGAGACCGTCGGCGCATGACCACCGCGTCCGCCTGTGGCGCGCCCTGAGCCAGAGGCGCGTTCCTCTCGCGCCTGCGCAAGAGGGCGAGGCCCCCCTCAATCCGACTTCACCAACCCCGAAAACCCCGCGACCGCCAGCAGCGAAAGCGCCCAGCCGAGGATGATCTTCGCATACATCAGCGGCCTGAAGAACCATGCCCCCCATCGCTTGTCCTCGTCCGGCGTCCAGTGCGCCTGCTGCTCGATCTCGACGACGGGGACCAACACATCGGCTGCATAGATGAGCGCGTTGAACTCTGGATATGACTTGCCTTGGTCTGTCTCCAGATAACACGCCGTTTGCCGCTGCGGCGGCTCTGCGCACCCGACCCATTCGGCAGAGCGCAGCACGAGCGCGTTGGCCGGCTTCATCGACCCCATCTCGTAAGCGCCCCAGAACCAGAAGGCGCCAAAGAGCCAGAGGCCGAGCAGCCACCATGCGGCGCGGAGCGGGCGGCGGCCATAAGCGATGGTCGCGCCCGTCACCGCATCCCAGAACCGCGCGGCGTTCAGCGCCAGCCAGAGGCCGGGGATCGGCGCCGCCGCGGCGAGCGCGTGGTCGGGCGCCAAGCCGAGCCGCCGCGCCGCCTCCTCGCGATGGGCGGTGAGCGGCGCGGCGCCGTTGGGCAGGTCGCGCGCTTGGAGAAAATCCCGGATCGCCGGGGCGCGGCGGACGGAGGCTTCGAAAAGGTCAGCGTCCCTTCCGCTCTCCTTCGCCATCGACTTGAATCTTTCCCCGAAGGTCGAAATCACGCTCCGAACTTCCCGCGCCGATGCGCGCGCCAGTCTCAAACGCACGCGCGCGGCTTCGAGCCGGACTTCAAGCCGCCGCCTCCGGTCCGCCCGCTGCCGCCGCTCCTTGTCGATCAGCACGAGCCGCGCATCCTCCGGATGCCCCATCTCCCGGAGAACCTTCGCGCAGTGTTCCCACGGCTGTGGCCAGAAGTCCTTCCCATACTTTGAAGGGTCCTGAAGCCCCAGCCAGCGGATTCGCGCCTCGCCGTCTATCCCCTTGCCGGTGAAGGCACCGTAGCGGCAGCGGTCGAGCAAGAGGTCGCTCGCGCCGGGCCAGCAGGCGGGGTCATCATCAAGCACCCCGATCTCCGCCGCTGTGAGATCCATCGCGCCGTCTGCCGAGGCGCCTTCCCGCCAAAAAAAAGCACCGGCAATGCTGAAACCGTCGCCGCTTAAAGCCTTGCCTCCCTTATTCTGTAAGGTCACTCTTGCACAGACAACGTCGCCGCCGATCCGCGCGCCCAGAAGCCGTACCGATCCCTCAGACGTCACGCCGCTTAGGACAACATCGCCGGTCGTGCTTAGGCTGTCGGCTGACAGTGCATTTCCCCCTTCATTTCGCAGGATTGCGTTT
Organism: Alphaproteobacteria bacterium; assembly: GCA_030429105.1. Lineage (GTDB taxonomy): Bacteria > Pseudomonadota > Alphaproteobacteria > Rhodobacterales > Rhodobacteraceae > Pikeienuella. The sequence continues at coordinate 5,914 of JAUIDE010000115.1, read as the reverse complement.
TCGCAGTCCAAAGTCCCGCGTATCCGCGCGCCAAAAAAACTCGCCTCACCCACTACTATCGCCCCCCTGAGGACGATGCCGCGTGTTGTTGTGATACGGTTGCAATTTAGCGCCTTGCCGCCCTTGTTCCGAAAAACTGCATCTTCACAGTCGACTTCGCCGACTTGCGCAGCAGGGAGTCTCGCCTCTCCGTCTATCGTCACGCCCCTGAGATAAACGCCGCCAGCCGCGATGAGGCCGTCGCCACTCAGGGCCTTGTCCCCCACGTTGCGCAGAGTTGCGCCGGAGAAATCGAGATCGCCGCCAATCCGCGCGCCCAAGAGCCTCGTCCAACCCTCCACATTTCCGTCGCGGAGATACACACCTCCGGTCGTGGAGAGCCCTTCGATCCACAGCCCCGGTAGAGCTGAACGGTTCAGGAAGAGACCTGCCAACCTCGCACTTCGGAGAAGAGGCGCGTCCTCGAACCGGCAAGCGAGAAACCCCAGATCATGCTCCAACTTGCAGCCTTCGAGGTCTAGCCCGGCCGTCTCTTTGGAACCCGTCGCTGGGTCTGCTTGCCCATCGCTGACGATCAACGCCCCTTGCACCCTCAACCCCGTCTCATGCACCCGCCACCCGTCCCCCGCCCCCAGCGCGCACCAGCGGACGAAGCGGGCGCGGAGGCGGCGGTCGGGGCCGGCGTCGGGGGGCGGGAGGGTTCCGTCTCCAAGGACGGTCACATGGCCGGTGTCGAGTTCCTGCAGCACCTTCTCTTCCGCGGGGAAGAGCGGCCTGAAGTCTTCGAGCTTCCGCGGCTGCCGCGTTCTGGTCATCGCCGCCGCCCCGCCTCAAGGGCGCCGCTCCGCCGGCCCGCCATCAACGCGACGTCCATCGCCGCCCCCGCCAAATCGCCTCCATGATCCCGGATGCGGCGCGAAAGACAACCCGAAAGCTCACACCCCCAAAAATTTCGAAATTTTCAATTCCACAGAAATAACAACCACATAACCCCCCTGCGCACTGTGCGCACACGGGCCGCTCCGCTCACGGCGCATCATGGAAAATCACCCCCAGCGTCCAGCGCCGCCCGGCCCGCAGCCGGCTCACCCCGTGCCGCTGCCGCACGCGATAGACCCCCCGCGCCCCCGCCCTTGGCCGCTCGTTCACCGCAAAGGCGACCGCATGGCCGGGCTTCAGCGAGACGACCTCGGCGCGGGACTGCATCCGCGGCCGCTGCTCGGTGAAGACGAGCTCGCCCCCCTCGAACTCCGCCGGGTCGTTGAGCAGAACGACGACCTGCAAGGGGAAGGAGACGGCCCCGTAAACGTCCTGATGCAGGCAGTTGTAATCCCCCTCCCCATAGCGGAGGAGGAGCGGCGTGGGCCGCGTCTGCCCCGCCGCCCGGCAGGTCTCCCGGAATTCCTCATGGCTCTCCGGGAACCGCCGCTCCTCCCCCAGCGCCGCCGCCCATCCGTTCGCCACGGCGGCGAGGCCCGGATAAAGCTGCTCCCGCAGCCGCGCGACCGGGCCGGGCAGGGGATCGGCGAAATACTTGTACTCCCCCTCCCCGAACCCGTGCCGCCTCATCACGACGTGGGAGCGGAAGCGCGCCGCCTCGTCCCAGAGCCCGATCAATCCCGCGCGCTCCTCCGCGCCCAGAACCGGCCCGAGATCGGCCCAGCCATAAGCGTCCAGCGCCGCCCGATGCTCCATCTCCGCCTCCTTGCCGCCTCCGGGGGGAGATACGCCGCCCGCCCCCCGGCGTCGGCCCGGATCATGCGGTTCAGCGCCGCCCTGCCCGGCGCCTCAGCCCGTCACGTGGTCGAGCCGCCCCGCCTCCGTCCAGAGGATGAACCCCTCCGCCCGCCGCCCCGGATAGAGCAGCCGGAGCGCGGCGGCGTAGGCCTCCATCTGCCGGCGATAGGCCTCGGGAACGCCCTCCGGCCCCTCGGGCGGGCGGGCGTCCGTCTTGAAGTCGACGAAGGCGACGGCGTCTTCCGTCACGACCAGCCGGTCGATCCGCCCCGAAACCCGCGCCCCGCCGAGGAGGACGGAGACGGGCGCCTCCGCCACGGCCCCCTGCCCGAAGAAGCGCGCGGCGCCCGGCGCGAGGCGGGCGCGCGCCGCGATCTCCAGCGCCTCGGTCAGCGCAGCGGGCGCCGGCGCCGCCCCCTCCGCGCGCATGATCCGGGCGAGAAGCGGCTCGTCCCCCGGCGCGAGCCCGGCTTCGAGCGCGGCGTGAACGGAGACGCCGCGAAGCCGCGCCGCCTCCGCGCCCGCCCCCGCGCCGCCCGCGATCTCCCCGTCTCCTAGTCCGCTGGCGGCGAGGCGCCGCTGCGCCGGCGGGGCCGGGGCGGGGGGCGCCGCCATCCAGCCCTCGATCTCCGCCTCCGCCGCCTCCGCCATAGCGGCGATCCGCGGCTTCTTCCCCTCGCCCGGCGTCTCGTGGACGAAGACGCCGTCCTCCCCCGCCTTCGCGCCCAGCTCCGCCATGCCGGCGGCGACGAGGTCGCGCCAGCGCGCATCGGCCCCGTCCTTCTCCTTGTCCTCCTCCCCGGCGCCGGCGACGATCAGCCAGTCCTCCGCCCGGGTCATGGCGACATAGAGCAGCCGCCGGCTTTCCGCCGCCTCGGCCGCCGCCTCCCGATCCCGGATCGCGGCGAGGAGCCGCGGCTCCGCCTCCCTCGAGCCGCGCCAGGCCGCGCGGGGGCCGGCTCCGGTTTCGATCTCGACCACCGGATCGGGCTTGCCGGAGGTCGCCCTGCCGGTCGTGTCGGGCAGGATGACCACCGGCGCCTGCAACCCCTTCGCGCCGTGCACCGTCATCACCCGGACTTCGCCGCGCGGCTCCCCCCGCTCGCGCGCGATCTCGCTCTCCCCCGCGTCGAGCCAGGCGAGGAACCCTTCGAGGGACGGGATCTCCTGCGCCTCATAGGCCAGCGCAAGGGAGAGCAGCTCGTCGATCGCATCCTCCGCCTCCCGCCCGAGCCGATTAAGGAGCCGCCGCCGCCCGTCCCGCCCCGCCTCGTCCGGGGCGAGGAGCGCGCGTTCGAGGAACTCGAAGGGCGCCGTCCGGTCCGCCATCGCCCGCGCCTCCCGGAGGAGCCGCACCTCCCGCGGCCAGCGCGCCTCCGCCGCCTCCAGCGCGCGCCAGAGCGCGCCCTTGCGGCCGTAAGCCAGATCGAAGAGCGCCTCCTCGTCCACGTCGAAGAGCGGCGAGCGCAGGAGGGCGGCGAGCGTCAGGTCGTCCTCCGGCGTCAGCGCGAAGCGGATGAGGGCGCAGAGGTCCTTCACCGCGAGCGAGTCGGAGAGGGAAATCCGGTCCGCCCCCGCCACCGGCACGCCCCGCCGTTTTAGCTCGGCGACGAGCGGCCCCATGATCGGCGCGCGCTTGCGGAGGAGGATGAGGATGTCCCCCGCCTCCACCAGCCGCGCGCCCGCGCCTGGCAGCGGCTCCCTTCCGATCATCGCCTCGACCCGCTCCGCGACCTTCACCGCGAGCTTCACCCGCGCGTCGCGCCGCCCCGGCAGGTCCACCGGCGCCCAGGGCTCCGGCGCCTCCGCCTTCTGGTCGGGCTCCATGAGCGGCCAGAGCTCCACCCGCCCGGCCCGTTCCGCGAAGAAGGCCTTGTGGCGGGGCGGAACGCCCTCGGCCGTCAACCCCTCGCCACGTTCCCCGTTGAAGGTCTTGTCCACCGCTTCGAGGATTGCGGGGGCGGAGCGGAAGCTCGCCTCCAGCGCCTCCTCCGCCAGCCCGCCGAAAGGCTGGAGGAGCGCCCTCTGCTCCGCCCGCTTGGCGGAGAACATCTCCGCATCCGCGCCCTGGAAGGAATAGATCGACTGCTTCTCGTCGCCGACGACGAAGCTCGTCCGCCCCTCGCGCCGCGCCCCCGCCCCGGCGCGGAACTCGGCGGCGATGGCGTCGATCACCGCCCATTGCGCCGGCGCCGTGTCCTGCGCCTCGTCGACGAGGATATGGTCCACCCCGCCGTCGAGCCGGTAGAGCGCCCAGGCCGCCATGTCGGAGCGGGTGAGGAGATCGCGGGCGCGGCCCACGAGATCGTCGAAGTCGAGCATCCCCCGCGCCGCCTTCGCCGCCTTCCAGCGCCGCACGAAGGCGCCGCCGAACCGCGCGAGCCGGATCGCCCGCTCAGCCCCCGCCGCCGCCAGCCCCGCCTCCCGCGCGGCGAGCGCGACGGAGACGAGATGCTCCGTCAGCCGCGCCCAGTCCGGCTCCGCCGCCTGCGCGTCCTTCGTCGCCTGCCGCGCCCGCGCCGCGCCGTCCTTGGTGAGGACGATTGCGGCGAGCGCGTCCGCCAGAGCGTCGTCGTTCCGTTCGAGCGCGGCCTGAAGGGGCGCGACCTTCTCCCGGTCGGTGGGCGTCCCGTGACCCCATGCGACCATCATCCGCCGGAGCGCATCCAGGTCCAGCGCGGAAAGCGCCGCCATCCGCGCCGAGAGCCGGTCTGGCGGATGGGGAACGCCGAAGGCGGCGGAGAGCGCGGGCTCGTCCGGCGGGTCGGGGAAAAGCTCCGCCCGCTTCGCCGCCACCGCCGCGAGCGCAGCGAGCCCGTCCTCGTTCCGCTCCGCCGCGACGCCGGCGAGCGCCGCCCGGTCCGCCCCGCCCGCCCGCGCCATGTCGTCGAGCAGGGCGGAAATCGCCGCCGCCCGCTCCCGCTCCTCCATCACGCGGAAGCCGGGCGGGGCGCCGGCCTCCAGCGGGAAGCGGCGGAGCAGCGTGTCGCAGAAGGCGTGGATGGTCTGGATCTTCAGTCCCCCCGGCGTCTCCATCGCCGCGGCGAAGAGCCGGCGCGCAGGGGAGAGGTCCTCCGGCGGCTCATGGTCGGTGAGGTCGCGGAGCGACGTGCGGAGCGCATCGTCCTCCATCATCGCCCACTTGCCGAGCGTGTCGAAGAGCCGGTTCCGCATCTCCGCCGCCGCGGCCTTGGTGTAGGTGAGGCAGAGGATCGCCTCCGGCCGCGCCCCGTCGAGCAGGAGCCGCGCGACGCGCTCCGTCAGCACCCGCGTCTTGCCCGAGCCCGCATTGGCCGCGACCCAGACGGAGCGCGCCGGGTCCGCCGCCCGCCGCTGCGCCGCGACGGCGCCCGCGACCGCGCTGAGGGGCGCGCTCATCGCTCCGGCTCCGGCGCGCCGGGCGGGGCGTCCCTCGCCACCTTGTCGGACCATTCGCCGAACCGCGAGAGATGGTCGTAATCCGAAGCGAAGCCGCTCTCCTCCGGGTAGGCCCGCGGAATATACGGCCGGTCCGTCTCGAAGGCCTCGATCAGCGCGACAAGCCGGGCGAGCGCGTCCGCCTCCGGCTCGATCTCCACCGTCTTTCCGCCCTCCCCGGCGCCCGAAAGCGAGATATAGGCGAGCTTCCGCGCCGCCGCGCGCGGCGCGCCCTCCAGCCCGGCATGTTCCGCGATCAGCGCGAGGAGCGGCAGCTGCTTCTGGAAGATGCGCGCCTGCTCCTTCGAAGGCGTCGCGCCCGACTTGTAGTCGTAGATCGCGAGCGCGCCGTCCTCCAGCGCGTCCACCCGGTCCGCCCGCCCCCGCAGCGTGAAATCGCCGCCCTTCGTCACGAACTCCAGCACGCCCGAAGCCTCCAGCGCCGTGGGCCGCCCCTCCGCCCGCCGCGCCTCCTCCTCCCCGAGGAACCAGTCGCGGAGCCGGGCGAGCCGCATCTCCCAGGCCAAAGCCTGCGCCGGCGCGCCGACGGAGGCGGAGACGGCCTCCGCAGCGATCCGGTCGAAGAGCGGCCCCGCCGCCGCCCGCCCCGGCCAGCCCTCCATCGTCTCCTTCACGAAGCGCTCGACCGCGAGGTGGAGCACCTCGCCCCGGTCCCGCGCATCCGCCGCCGCGCCGAGCGGGTCGAGCGGGCGGAGCTTCAGCACATGCCGGGCGTAGATCGCGTAAGGGTCGCGGATCA
>JAUIDE010000004.1 GCA_030429105.1 Alphaproteobacteria bacterium | reverse complement strand
CATCGAGGATTTCTCGGCGCTCCGCTACATCCGCGACCAGCTGGAGCGGACCGGAGCCTATGTCGAACTCGACATGCTGGCTGACCCGGACGACCCGCGGGACCTGTTCGGGATGGTCCGCCGCGCGGGCTGAGGTCAGCCGCGGAGCCGCACCCCCTCCGGATCGAAGGCGGGGCGCGCGAGCACGCGCGCTCCATGCGCGCGGCCGAGGAGAAAGACGTCCACCTCGTCACCCGGCCCCGCGACGCCGGGGAGGAGGAAGCCCATCGCGAGGCTCCTGCCCACGCTCCAGCCATAGGCGCCGGAGCTGATCCGGCCGGCCGGCGCGCCTGTCTTGAGGAAGATCGCCTCGCCGCCGGTCGCGTCGGCCGTCGTCGCGTCGATCTCGAAGAAGGCCAGCGTCTCGCGCGGCGCGCGGCCCTTCACGGCCTCCCAGGACTCACGGTTCAGGAAGGACTTGTCGCCGCGCACCAGCCCCTCGAGGCCGACCTCATGCGGCCAGAGTTCGGGCGAATAGTCCCGGCCCCAGCTTCCATAGCCCTTCTCGATCCGGAGCGAGCCGAGCGCGCGCGAGCCGACGGGCCCGGCTCCGAGCGGCGCGCCCGCCTCCAGAAGCGCGCGCCAGAGCCGGAGCTGGTCCCCCGCCGCGCAATGGAGCTCCCAGCCGAGATCGCCCGTGAAGGAGACGCGGAGCGCGGCGCAGGCGATTCCGGCGACCTCTATGCGCCTCGCACGGAAGAAGGAGAAGGCGGCGTTGGTGAGATCGGCGTCCGTCAGCCCTTGCAGCAGCGCGCGGGAGAGCGGGCCGGCGACGGCGAAGCCGCAGGTTTCCTTCGTCACGGAGCGGAAAGTCGTCCCCTCCGGGAGCGGGACCGCGCGGAAGAAGCGCTGATGATAGCGCTCGGCCATGCCCGACCCGGTGAGGAGGAACTCCTCCTCGTCGAGCCGCGCGACCGTGAAATCCCCGGCCACACCGCCCCGAACCCCGATCAGAGGCGTCAGCGCCATTCGGCCGGGCGCCTTCGGCATGGCGTTCGCGAAGAGCGCCTCAAGCCACGCCGCCGCACCCGGCCCCTTCGCCTCATATTTGGCGAAGTTCGAGATGTCGATGATCCCGGCCCGCTCCCGCAGCATCCGGCACTCGCGGCCGACCGGCTCATGCCAGTTCGCCCGCTCGTAGCCGTTCGTCTCCGCAGCGCCGGGCGCCTCCGCATACCAGAGCGGATGCTCCCAGCCGTAGTTGAGGCCGAAGACGGCCCCCGCCGTCTTCTGGGCCTCATAAGCGGGGCGGGTGCGGACCGGTCGGCCCGCCGTCCGCTCCTCGTTCGGGAAGTGGATGGAGAAGCGGCGGGCGTACTGGTCCGCCACCCGCGCCTTCGTGAAGGCGGGGCTCGCCCAGTCTCCGAAGCGCGCCAAGTCCCATGCGAAAAGATCCATCGAGGGCTCGCCCTCGACGATCCATTCGGCCAAGAGCCGCCCGAGCCCGCCCGATTGCGAGAAGCCGGGTATGATCCCGCAGCAGCAATAGTAGTTGGAAAGCTCGGGGACCGGGCCGAACAGCGCCGCACTGTCCGGCGACCAGATCATCGGGCCGTTCACCACGCGACGGACGCCCGCCCGGCCGACCGCCGGGACGCGCGCGATGGCGCGCAGCATGTTGGGCTCGATCCTTTCCAGATCGTCGGGGAATAGTTCGTGGCCGAAGCCCTGCGGCGTGCCGCCCTCGGCCCAGAAGCGCATGTCGCGCTCATAGGCGCCGACAAGGAGGCCGCGGCCTTCCTGCCGGAGGTAGTACTCCCCGTCCCGGTCCGCGACGGAGGGGAGCCGCCGGTCCATCGCCGCGATCTCGGGGATCGCCTCGGTCACGAAATACTGGTGCTCGGTCGGGATCAGCGGGAGGCGCAGCCCGGCCAGCGCCGCGACCTCCCGCGCCCAGAGCCCGGCGGCGTTCACGATCCGGCGCGCGCGGATCTCGCCGGCGGGCGTCTCGACGATCCAGCCGGCGCCGTCGGGGCGCGTCGCCGTCACGGGCGTGAAGCGGCGGATCTCTGCGCCCATCGCCCGCGCGCCGGCGGCATAGGCCTGGGTGACGCCGGACGGGTCCACGTTCCCGCCCGAAGGCTCGAACATGATGCAGCGGATTCCGGTGAAATCCACCAGCGGATGCAGCCGCTCCGCCTCGTCCCGGCTCACCTCGTGAAAGTCGAAGCCGTAGAGACGGGCCTTCGCCGCCTGCAGCCGCAACTGATGCTCCCGCGCCTCGGTCTGCGCAAGATAGAGCGAGCCCGGCTGGAAGACGCCGCAGCCCTGCCCCGTCTCGGCCTCCAGCGCCTTGTAGAGGTCCATCGTGTAGTGCTGGAGCCGCGTGACGTTCGTGTTGTCATGCAGGCCGTGGATGTTCGCCGCCGCATGCCAGGTCGAGCCGGAGGTCAGCTCGTCCCGCTCCAGCAGGATCGCGTCGGCCATGCCGAGCTTCGCGAGATGATAGAGGATCGAGCAACCGATCACTCCGCCGCCGATCACGACGACATCCGCTTCCGTCTTCATGCCGGGCTCCTCACGCTTGCCCCGCGATCTCGCCCGCGAGGCCGGAAGGGCGCGCGCCCGAATCCGGCGGGCGGCCCCGCTTAAGCGGCGCCAGGCCGCCCCGTCAGCCGGAAGCGCGCCGCGGGCGAAAGCGCGCCCTCCGCCTCGGCCCTACCTTCCGAGACGAGGCCGAGGAGATGGGCGAAGACATTCCGCTCCGCCGCGCCGTGAAGGCGTGGATCGACATCGGCGTAGATCTCCGCCGTCAGCGCCGCCGGCGTCGCCTCGCCGGCCGAAGCGAGCGCGGCGACGATCTGCTTCTCCCGCCCGCGCCTGTGTGCCGCCTGATGGGCGATCATCCCGGCCGGATCCTCGACGGCGTGCCCGTGACCGGGCCAGAAAACGGCGTCTTCCCGCGCCGACATGCGCGCGAGCGAGGCCATGAACGCCGCCATGTCCCCCTCCGGCGGGGAGACGAGCGTCGTCGCCCAGCCCATCACGAGATCGCCGGTGAAGACGCCGCCGCCCTCCCCTTCCAGCGCGAAGGCTAGGTGGTTGGAGAGATGGCCGGGCGTGTGGAGCGCGACGAGCCGCGCGCCGCCGAATTCGAGCGCGTCGCCCTCCCGCATCGTCTCGTCCGGGCGGAAGGCGTGGTCCCCGCCCTCGCCGCCGCCGAATTCGGCGCCGCTGGCGGCGAGCGCCGCCATCTCCGCGCTCATGCCCGCGCCATGCGGGCCGAAGGCGAAGACGGGCGCGCCCGTCTCCGCCTTCAGGAGCGCTGCGCCGGGGCTGTGGTCCACATGCGTGTGGGTGACGAGGATCGCCGCCACCCGCTCTCCCCGGCCAAGGCTTTCGAGGATCGCGCGAGCTTGCGCCGGGTCGGCCGGGCCCGGGTCGATCACCATCACCTCGCCCTCGCCGACGAGATAGCTCTGGGTGCCGGTGAAGGTCATCGGCGAGGGATTCGGCGCCGTCACCCGCCGCACCTGTGGCGCCAGGCGCACGGCGCGGCCGTATTCCGCGGCCGGGTCACGGTTGAAAGGGTCGGTCATCGTCGCTCCGCATTGCGCCGCCTGGCGCGGCGCCCGATGAATGACTTGCACGAGGCGGCCCATGATCTTCAAGCGATACATTCCGCGCAGCCTCTTCGGGCGCGCGCTGCTGATCTTCGTCCTGCCGGTGATCATCCTGCAGGCGGTGGTCGCGTATGTCTTCGTGCAGCGGCATTTCGAAGGGGCGACAAGGCAGATGGCCGGCGTCGTGGCAAAGGAGCTGAACTACGCCGTCGAGATCGTGGAGCGGACGGAGAGCCCGCTCGACGCGCAGGCGCGGCTGGACGAACTGGCGCAGCCGCTCGGCATGACCTTCGGCCTTGTGGAGGGCGCGATCGTGGAGCCGCGCGCGATCCGCGAATTCTATGACGTCGCGGGCGGCGCGGTGGAGCAGGCCTTCAAGCGGGACGTCACGCGCCCGCTCGCGCTCGATCTCGTTTCCGATTCCCGGATGATCGACGCGCGGGTGCAGACGGCGAAGGGCGTGCTCCGGGCCCTGATTCCGCGCGACCGGATGATCGCCTCGAACCCTGAATACCTGCTCTTCTGGATGTTCGGCACGGCCGCCGGGCTCATGGCGGTCGCCGTGTTCTTCCTTCGTCGGCAGATCCAGCCGATACGGCAGCTCGCCGTCGCGGCGGAGGATTTCGGCAAGGGGCGCGACACCCCCTTCCGCCCGAGCGGAGCGGAGGAGGTGCGGAAGGCGGGCGTCGCCTTCCTCGACATGAAGGCGCGGCTCGAACGACAGATCGAGCAGCGCACGCGGATGCTCTCCGGCGTGAGCCATGACCTCCGCACGCCGCTCACGCGCATGAAGCTCGCGCTCGCGATGCTGGACGAGGCGGAGGATGTCCGGGCCTTGCGGCGCGACGTCGACGAGATGGAGCGGATGCTGGGCGAGTTCCTCGCCTTCGCGCGCGGCGAGCAGGGCGAGGAGATGAGCCCGGTGGACCCGGCGCGCCTCGCCGAGGAAGTGGCCGCGGATGCGCGCCGGCGCGGCGCCGCCGTCACCGTCCTCGCCACAGTCGAGACGCCAGGCGAGCCGACAGCGCCGATGCGGCGCATGGCGGTGAAGCGGGCGCTCGCCAATCTCGTCGGCAACGCCGCGGAATTCGGGCAGAGGATCGACATTTCGGTTCGCGTGACGCGGCGCTTCGTCGAGTTCGTGGTCGAGGATGACGGGCCGGGCATTCCGGAGGCCGCGCGCGAGCTCGCCTTCCGGCCATTCGAACGGCTGGACGCGGCGCGCAATCAGGACAAGGGCGGCGGGGTCGGCCTCGGCCTCTCCATCGCGCTCGACATCGCGCGGAGCCATGGCGGCGAGCTCTCGCTGCACGAGAGCGAGCGGCTCGGAGGGCTCAAGGCGCGTTTCCGCGCGCCGCGTTAAAGAGGCGACCAGGAAACAAAAACGGGCGCCGAAGCGCCCGTTTCCTTGCCTTCACCCCGCGTAATGCGCGCAGGAAAGGAGAGCGTTCAGGCCGCCTTGCGGCGGGACATGAAGCCGAGGCCGCCAACCGCGGTGAGCAGAAGCAGCACAGAGGCCGGGAGCGGGATCGACTGGACGTTGAGGCTGATCTGGGTTTCAGAGGCGCTGCCGGCAAGGAAGCCCAGATTGAGAACCTGCGTAAAGCCGTTCGTCGCGTTGAGGGCCGTGGACGCGGTGACGATGAACGAAGTGACGCCCCCAAAGGTGACGATGGACTGGACCAGCCCGTCAGAGATCGTCGGCCCGGAGAAGCCGGAGCCGGAGACGTAGGTCTGGTTCGTGGCCGCGAAGTTCAGCTGCGGATTCGCGATCCCCGCCCCGGTGCCCGTAAACTGAATGGCGAAGATATGCCGATTGTTCGGGGGAGGCGTCAGCGTGAAGGTGAAGTCGAGATCGACAACGCCGGACACGTTGCCGTCGAATTCGTAGAGGAACTCCGTATCCGAGAGGATGTCGAAGGTTCCGCCGGGCGTGAGCAGAGTCACGGCCTGAGCAGATAGCGGAGCAGCCGCCGCAAGCGCGGCCGCGAGCCCGAGAGCCTTGAAGTTCATGTCGTTATCCCTTGCCAGGTTTCAGCCTACGGTCGTGTGTCGACGGCACTCAGAGTGAACCACTGGCGATCCGAAGGGATTGCCCCACGTAACGAGCGATGCTTACAGACATCGCCGCCTTCCACACAACACAAGGCCTCATTGCCGGAAAATTCGATTAAACTCAAGTGTATTCCCTCACGTTCCCCGGCGATCATCGTTAACGACGGAAATCCTGCAGCCATCTCCACCTTGAGTTGCGCGCGCCGCCGAAATGTCCCGCAAGAGTCGCTGCAGCGCGGAGAATCGGGGCGAATCGACGGCCCGAAACTCACGTTGACGTGAAACCATGCGTCTTCAGGCCGGACGCGCCCCTATGTGCGTTGAGCAGCGTCTGCACTGTTCGTCAATTGTTGCGGGCGAAGGGTTGCGGTAACGTCGCGTCGCAAGTTGTAGCACGGACGGGTTTGAAGAGGGCGTCATCGCCCGAGACGGTGGAGCGGATGGCGTCTCTCGACGAGGACATCAAGATCGGCGCCGCGGCGCGAAAGGCCGGGCTCGCGGGGCCTGCGCTCTTCCTGCTCGCGGCGGGCGCGGCGATCGCGGTATTCTGGTATGGCTTCTTTGCGCTCTTCGCCGCGTGGACCCTGCCGGAATACAGCCATGGACCGCTTATTCCGCTCCTGTCCCTTTATCTCTTTCTGCGCCAGCTTCGCGCCGCGCCGCCTGCCCCGGCGGTGGTGAACGACCGATGGCCCGGCGTCTGGCTGCTCGTCTTCACGCTCGCCCTCGGCATCCTCGGCAACATCGCGCGGATCCCGGACATCGTGACCTATGCGATGATTCTCTGGTTCTACGCGGTCCTGCTGATCGGCTTCGGCGCGCGCTATGGCGCGCAGTTCTGGCCGCCGGTCCTGCATCTCGTGTTCATGCTGCCATTGCCCTCCTTCATCTACTGGAAGCTTTCGATCACGCTCCAGTTCATCTCCTCAGAGATCGGGGTCTGGCTGATCCGGCTGCTCGGGATCCCGGTCTTCCTCGACGGGAACATCATCGATCTCGGCGTCTACAAGCTGCATGTGGCAGAGGCCTGCTCCGGCCTCCGGTATCTCTTTCCGGTAATGAGCTTTTCCTACATCTTCGCGGTGCTCTATCAGGGGCCGACCTGGCACAAGGCGGTGCTCCTCCTCTCCGCCGCGCCGATCACCGTTCTGATGAACTCCTTCCGGATCGGCGTGATCGGCGTGATGGTCGACAATTACGGCATCGAGCATGCGGAGGGCTTCCTGCATTTCTTCGAGGGCTGGGTGATCTTCATCTCCTGCGTCCTGATCCTTTTCGGGCTCGCGCGGCTGATGCAACGGCTGGCCGGCGACCGGCGGCCGCTTTCGGAGGCGCTGGACCTCGAATTCACCGGGATCGGCGAGCAAATGGGGCGCATCCTGAAGATTGGCGCCTCGCGGGCGATGCTCGTGGCCGCGGTCCTTACGGCGGGGGCCGCCGCAGCCTGGCATCTGTCGCCGGAGCGGGAGATCGTGACCCCGCGCCGCGACGGGCTCGTGCTCTTCCCGCGCACGCTGGGCGAGTGGCGGTCCGGCCCGGCGGAGATACTGGACCCGAATATCGAGCGGGTTCTCGGCGCAGACGACTATCACGCCGTCGCCTTCTCATCTGAGGCCGAGCGCGCGCCCGTCGACCTCTTCATCGCGTATTACAACCGGCAGACCGAGGGCAGCGGGATCCACTCGCCGGAGGTCTGCATTCCCGCCGGCGGATGGGAGATGTCGCGCATCCGGCAGACGGAGGCTCAGCTGCCCGACGGAACGACGGTGCCGGTGAATCGCGCGGTCATCCAGAAGGGTCTGAGCCAGCAACTCGTCTACTACTGGTTCGACGGTCGCGGCCGGCGTATGACAAGCGACTATGTCGCCAAGGGCATGACGCTTCTCGACGCGGTGACCCGCGGGCGAACCGACGGGGCCCTCGTCAGGGTCATCACGCCGATCGTCCCCGGCGAGCCGGAGGGCGAGGCGGACCGGCGGCTGCAGGCGCTGATGGCCGAGCTTGTGGGCGTTCTGCCGCGTTTTGTTCCGAATTGATCGATGCGGGCCCGAAACAGGGCGAAACGAGGCTCTTTGCACACAAATTCTTGACACCATGTGATATGAAGACTGGCGGGCGGACGCGGCGGCGAACGCCCGTTCGGACGCGGGTTCGGACGACGAAAAGGAGCGTGCGATGGCAGGCGGCCAAAATGCGGTGATGTACGAGTCGTTCTACGGCCTGTCCGAACGTCCGTTCCTCACCCTGCCGGACCCGGATTTCCTGTTCTGGTCGGATAATCACATCATGGCGTTCACCATGCTCCGGTATGGCGTAATGACGCGGGCCCCGATAACCGTCATCACCGGCGACGTGGGGGCCGGCAAGACCACGCTCCTTCGCAAGCTCCTTCGCGAACTGCCGGAAGATGTGACGACCGGCCTCATCTCGAACATGCAGGACGGGCGCGGCGAGCTCCTTCACTGGGTCATGATGGCGCTGGACCAACCCTTCGACGCGAACGAACCCTATGTCTCGCTCTTCAAGCGCTTCCAGGATTTCGTCATCGAGGCCTATGCGCAAAAACGGCGGGTGCTGCTGATCTTCGACGAGGCGCAGAATCTCGGCGTCCGGTCGCTCGAAGAATTGCGGATGCTTTCCAACATCAATTCCGAGAAGGACGAGTTGCTGCAGCTGATCCTCGTCGGCCAGCCGGAGCTGCGCGACCTGATCGCGCGGCCGGAACTGCGCCAGTTTTCCCAGCGCATCAGCTCCGACTTCAACCTCGGCCCCCTCTCGAAGGCGGAGACGGTCAAGTACATCAGAAAGCGGCTCGCCATCGCCGGCGCGACCGAGGAGATTTTCCCGACCCGCACGTGCGAGCTGATCCATGACGCGACGCTCGGGGTGCCCCGCCTGGTCAACATCCTCTGCGATTTTTGCCTGCTCTATGGCTATTCCGCCGAGAGCCGGGTTATCGGGGAGGAGCTCCTGAACGAGTTTCTGGAGAGCGCGAAACTGCGCGGGATATACAATCAGTTTTCGGCGCCACGGACGACGCCAAAGCTGGTCAGCGAAAAGTAACGCTGCGGCGCCACCATCGCAGTCGCGGCGGGCATGACGCAGAGACCTGCGAAGCGAACGACATGCAACGGCCTGAGAGGCAAAGACGATGTCACTGATGAACATCCTCGCCGCGTTGAAGCGCCGCGCCTGGATCATCGCGCTGTTCTTCGTCACGATCGCGCCGCTGGGCGTCGGCATCGCCTACATCCTGCCCCCGGTCTATTCCGCCAGCGCACGGATCATCGTCGAGAGCCAGCAGATCCCCGATGAGCTTGCGCAGTCGACCGTGACCGCCTCCGCGCAGGAACGGCTCCAGTTTCTCCAGCAGATCCTGCTGACGCGGCAGAACCTGATCTCGATCGTGGAGAAGCATAACCTCTACGCCGACAATCCGCACGCCACGATGTCGAACAAGATCGACGCGTTGCGCCGCAACGTAACGCTTTCCGACTTCAACGCCGGCCCGGTTTCCCGGCGCAGCGGACCTGCGATCGTCGGCCTGAACCTCACCTTCCGGAGCAACCGGCCGGTGGTCGCGGCGGCGGTGGCGAACGAGTTCGTGACGCTCGTCCTAGAACTCAACCTGCGCCAGCGCACGGAGCGGGCGACGGAGACGGTGGCGTTCTTCGCGGCGGAGACGAATCGTCTCTCGCAGGCACTCGTCGCGCTCGAGGCGGAGATCGTCGCCTTCAAGCGTGAGAACGCCGATTCTCTGCCGGAGGCGGCGGAGTTCCGCAGGTCGCAGCTTACTTCGCTGGAGAACACGGCGTTCAGCCTCCAGCAGGAGCTCGCCGCGCTGACAAGCCAGCGGCAGGAGGCGCTCTTTGCGCTCGACCAGGGCCTCATCGGCGCGAACTCCGTGCAGGCTTCCCCGCAGCAGCAGCAGATCAACGCCTTGCGCAACACTCTGATCCAGCAGCGCAGTCTGCTTGCGGAGACCCATCCGCAGATCCGGGCGCTCGAGGCGCGCATCGCGGCCCTGGAGCAGGAAATGGCGCAGGTCTCTCCGACGACAGGGGAGGTTCTGGACGCCGGCGCGCTCCAGAAGCGGCAGGCGCAGCGACAGATCGAACGGCTGGAGGAGCAGATCGCTTCGATCGAGTTGCGGTCAAGAACGGTGACGGCGGAGATCGCCGCTGTCCAGGAAGCCATCGAACGGTCGCCGCAGGTGGAGATCGAGCTGAAAGCGCTTGAGCGACAGTTCAGCGGCCTGCAGGCGGAACTGGCCAACGCGCAGGCGAAACGGGCCGCCGCCGCTACGGGCGAAAAGCTTGAGGTCAACCAGCAGGCGGAGCGCTTCGTCGTGCTGGAGCAGGCGCAGGTTCCGGCGCGCCCCGATTCTCCGAACCGCCCGATCATCGCGGGAGCCGGCGTCGGCGCCTCGCTCGCGCTCGGGATCGGCCTCGTCGTCCTGCTCGAACTCATGAACAAGTCGATCCGGACGGCGGCGGACCTGAACGCGCGGGTCGGGCTTCGCCCGATCGTCGTCGTTCCCTATATCCATACGCGGCGGGAACGGCGGATCCGCATGGCGCGGTTCGTTACGGTTATCGGCCTGTTGGCGATCGGAGCGCCCTTGGTGCTCTACCTGATCGACACGTACTATCTGCCGCTGGAGCTTCTGGCGGACAAGTTTATGTCGGCGAGCGGGCTGGAGAGGCTGTTCCGGCTGATCGAACAGCGCCTCTGACGCCGGCGCAGCGGGTGGAGGCCCGAGAAGATGGTCGAAAGACTGAAACACGCCATCGAGAAGGCCCGCGCCCAGCGCGAGACGGAGGCCTTCCCCGCGACGCGCCCGCTGCCGGTCGCCGAAGCCCCGGCCTCGGCGGCGGCCCCGGCGCAGCAGGAGGCGGCGGCGCGGCGCGGCCGGCCCACGCCCGAGGATCAACTCTGGGCGTCGCTGAAGGAGATCCGGCTTCGGCAACCGCTCGTCGCGAACCGGCGCATCGTGACGCATGACAAGTCCGACCCCGCGCATATCGCCTTCGACGTGCTCAGAACCCGGATGATCAAGGCGTTCCGGGACAACGGCTGGAACCGCGTCGCGATCACCTCGCCACGCAAGGGGTGTGGGAAGACTCTCGTCTCCGCCAACCTCGCGCTCAGCTTCGCGCGCCAGCCCGACCTGAGGACGCTCCTGCTCGACATGGACCTGAAGTCGCCCGAGCTGACGCGGACTTTCGCACCCGAGGGCGCACAGCCGATTTCCTGGCTGTTATCAGGGCGGAGCCCGCTCGAGAGCGCAGTGGTCCGCTATGGCGAGAACCTGGCCATCGGCCTCAACGGAGAGCGCGTGCGGGATTCCGCCGAACTCATCCACGACGAAAAGACGGGAAAGGTTCTTTCCGCCATGATGTCCCGGTTGAAGCCCGACGTCGTGGTCTGCGACCTGCCGCCGATGCTCGTGAGCGACGACGCCATGGCGTTCCTGCCGAATGTTGACTGCGTCATCCTCGTCGCCGCCGCCGGCCAGACCACGGCGAAGGAGATCGAGGATTGCGAGCGCATGTTCGTCGGCCACACGAATTTCCTCGGGGTCGTCCTGAACAAGGCCGAAGTCGGCATGACGCGCGAGGGTTACGAATATGTCTGAGAGCCGGACCAGGAATTAGGCGGCGGCGCGCCGCAGAGCGCGCGCCACGTTTCCCCGACAGGATGAGGTGCATGCCATGAAGATCATAGGTTCCGGGCCCCTTCGACTCGCCCTTGCGCTCGCCGCGGGGCTTGCTCTTGCAGGCTGCGACAGCGCTGAAGACCGGCTCGCGCGCCATCTCGCCAGCGCAGAGGAACATCTTGCAGCCGGCGCGCCGGAAAAGGCGACCCTCGAACTGCGCAACGCGCTTTCCCTCGATGCGAACAACATCCAGGCCCATATGGGCATGGCGTCGATCTACGAGGGACAGCGGAATTTCCCCGCCATGCTCGCGCATCTCAACAAGGTGCTGGAGGCGGACCCGACCAATGTCGAGGCGCTCGTCAAGGTCGGCCAGATGATGATGCTCGGCAATCGTCTCGACGAAGCCTTGACGAACGCCAACGAGGCGCTGGCCGCAGCGCCGCAGGACGTCTCCGCAATGGTTCTCAAGGCCGGCGTGTCGCTCCGCCTCGGCAACCTCGCCAGCGCTGTGGAGCTCGCCCAAGCGGCGATCGCGCTGGACCCGGACAACCCGACCGCCCATGCCGTGCTGATCGGCGAGCGGCTCCAGGCGGGCGACGCGGCGGCGGCGCGGGCGATAGCGGACGACATCACGACGCGCGCGCCGCAAGACCTTGGCGTCGCGCTGGTCAAGTTACAGATCGTGGAGCAGGCGGGCGACGAGGATGCGCTGATCGCCTACATGCGCGAGATGGTGAGCCGCTTCCCGGACCAGGTCGCGCTGCGCCGCGGGCTCGCCCAGCTTCATGTGCGCCGCAACGAGTTCGATCTCGCCGAAGCCGAGCTCCGCGCGATCGCCGCGGCCGCGCCGGACGATCCGCAGCCCTCGTTGGCGGTCGTGCAGTTCCTCAACACCGTCTCCGGGAAGGAGGCTGCGCGCGCCGAGCTGGAGTCTCTCGCCCTCTCCCGGGCCGACAAGACGCCGTTCGAGCTCGCGCTCGCGGAACTCGACTACGCGACCGGAGCGAAGGACGAGGCCCGCGCCCGGCTGGAAGGCATGATCGAGCGGGAAGCCGGGAACGCGGACGCCGCGAATTCGATCCGCCTCGTTCTCGCCAGGCAGTTCCTGCGGGACGACAAGCGCGACGAGGCGCTCGCGCTGGTCCAGAACGTTCTGACGGCGGATGCGGCGAATGTGGACGCGCTGGCGATCCGCTCCGCGCTCCGTTTCGATGCGGGCGACTATGACGCGGCGCTGCTCGACGCGCGCGCCGCGCTCGCCTCCGCGCCCGACAACGCCCAGCTCCTGTTGCTGGCGGGCAGGACCAACATGCGGGCCGGGAATGCGGATCTCGCCGGCGAGAACTTCGCGAGCGCGACGCGCGCCTCGGGCTATGCGCCCGAGATCACGATGGAATATGTCTCCTATCTCCGGCTTCGCCAGCGGAGCGACGCGATCCTCACGGTCCTGACCGAGGCGGTGGCGAGGCATCCTTCGGATGAGACGCTGTTGACGGAGCTCGCCGCCGCGCAGCTGCGCGCGGGCGACTGGGTCGGCGCGGAGGAGACCTCCAACAGGCTCGTCAGCGTCGACAAGGACACCGCGCAGCGGGTGCGCGCCGCTTCGCTCAGCGGGCGGGAGCGGTTCGACGAAAGCCTCGCGCTGCTCGGCGAACTGGCGGAGGACGGCGAGGGGCGGGATTCGACACTCGCCTCGATCATTCAGGTCTATGCCCGCGCGGGGCGGATCGACGAGGCGCGGACCTTCCTCGACGAGGTTCTGGCGGAGAATCCCGCGAACGCCCGCGCCCTGCTGCTTCGCGGCTTCCTGTCCGCCTCGGAAGACGATCTCGATGGCGCGGAAGCCGATTACCGGGCGGCCGTGGCGGCGGATCCGGCCGATCCGGCGGCCGCGCTGACCCTCGCGCGGTTGCTGCTGGCGAAGGGCGACGAGGCCGCGGCGATCTCCACCGCGGAAGCGGCCATTCCCGCGGTGTCCTCCGCGGGCGCATTGCGGCTCTTCATCGGCGGGGTGCATGAGGGGGCGCGGCGCTTCGACGAGGCCATCGCGCAATACCGCGCCATGTTCGAGGAGCAGCCGACCTCCCTCGTCGCCGCCAACAACCTCGCCAGCCTGCTCACTGAGCACAAGTCGGACGACCCCGAGGCGGTCGCCGAGGCGGCGCGCATCAGCGCCGTGCTCAGGAACATCGAGATCCCTGCGTTCCAGGACACCTTCGGCTGGGTCCAGCACCTCAACGGCGACAGCGAGCTTGCGCTGCGGCACCTGATCCCCGCGGCGGAAGGACTGCCGAACAATCCCTATGTCCGCTACCATATCGGGGCGGTCTACGCCGCGCTCGGGGACGCAGCGGCGGCCCGCCCGCATCTGGAAGCCGCTGTGGCGCCGGGGCCGGATGGCTTCTCCCGCTACGAGGCGGCCAAGGCCGTGCTCGAAGGGTTGCCGCCGGCGCAGTAGGGTTCAGGCGTCGCCGTTCAGGAAGGCGTGGAGGCTTTCGGCCATCGTGCGCGAAATGCCCTCCACCGCCATGAGATCGGAGACGCCCGCGCGCGCCACCGCCTTGGCCGAGCCGAAATGGGCGAGGAGCGCGCGTTTCCGCGCCGGTCCTATCCCCGGCGCCTCGTCGAGCGGGGTCTTCCCGATGGCGGCGGCGCGCTTCGTGCGGTGGGCGCCGATGGCGAAGCGGTGCGCCTCGTCCCGGAGGCGCTGGACGAAATAGAGCACCGGGTCCCTGTGCGGCAGGGCGAAGGGGCGAACGCCGCCGGGGCGGTGGAACTCCTCCTTTCCGGCATCCCGGTCCAGCCCCTTGGCGACGCCGATGAGCGGCACGTCCTCGGCGCCGAGGACGGCAAGCGCCTCGGCCGCCGCGGAGACCTGCCCGGCGCCGCCGTCGATCAGGACGAGATCGGGCCAGTCCGCGCTTTCCCGGTCCGCATCCTCCTTCAGGAGGCGGCGGAAGCGGCGGGTCAGCACTTCCTTCATCATGCCGAAATCGTCCCCCGGCGTCAGCTCCTCGCCGCGGATGTTGAACTTGCGGTAGGATTTGCGGTCGAACCCCTCCGGCCCCGCGACGATCATCGCGCCGACGGCGTGCGCCCCCTGGATGTGGCTGTTGTCATAGACCTCGATGCGCCGCGGCGGCGCCTCTAGCCCGAAGGCGTCCGCCAGGCCCGCGAGCAGCTTGCCCTGCGCCGCGCCCTCCGCCATCCGCCGCGCGAGCGCCTCGCGCGCATTTGTGAGCGCATGATCGACGAGGAGGCGTTTCTCCCCCCGCGCGGGCCGCGCGAGCGTGACCTTGCGGCCCGCCGCGGCGGAGAGCGCGGCGGCGACGAGGTCCGCATCCTCCGGCTCGTGGCTCGTGAGGATCAGGCGCGCAGGCGTCTTTCCGCCGTAGAACTGGGCGAGGAAGGCGGAGAGGATCTCCTCCTCCGGCACATGCGCGCCGGCCCGGGGGAAATAGGCGCGGTTCCCCCAGTTCTGGTGGCTGCGGAAGAAGAACACCTGGACGCAGGCCTGCCCCCCTTCGGCATGGACGGCGACGACATCCGCCTCCTCCACCGTCTCGGGGTTCACGCCCTGCGCCTGCTGGACGCGGGTCAGCGCGGCGATGCGGTCGCGGTAGATCGCCGCCTGCTCGAACTCCATCGCCGCCGATGCTGCGCGCATCCGGTCGGCCAGCTCCTCCTGAACCGAGGTCGAGCGCCCTTCCAGAAAGCGCTCCGCATCCTCGACGAGCGCGGCGTAGCCAGCTTCGTCGATCAGGCCGGCGCAGGGGGCCGAGCAACGCTTGATCTGGTGCAGGAGGCACGGGCGCGTCCGGCTTTCGAATACGGAATCGGAGCAGGTGCGGAGCAGGAACGCCTTCTGCAGCTGGTTGAGCGTCCGGTTGACGGCGCCCGCCGAGGCGAAGGGGCCGAAGTAACGCCCCTTTCGCGACCGCGCGCCGCGGTGCTTCGCGATCTGCGGGAAGGCATGGTCGCCGGTCAGGAGGATATGCGGAAAGCTCTTGTCGTCCCTCAGGATGACGTTGTAGCGGGGCTTCAGCTGCTTGATGAGGTTCGCCTCGAGAAGCAGCGCCTCCATCTCCGTCGGCGTCGTGACGAACATCATCGAGGCCGTCGCCTCGATCATCCGCTGGATGCGCGGGGAGTTGCCCTGGAGGCGCGCATAGTTCGAGACGCGGGCGCGGAGCGAGCGCGCCTTGCCCACATAGAGCACTTCGCCCTTCGCGCCGAGCATGCGATAGACGCCCGGCCGCGCCGGCAGGGACGGCAGGTAGGAGCGGATCACCTCCGCGCCGGTCTCGCGCCCGAGGCGCGCCTGCTCCTCCTCGAAGCCGGCTGCGGCGTTGCTTCCTGCGGTTTCGTAAGCCACGGGCGGATCAACCTCCGGCAGATAGACTTGCAAGGGGATCGCATCTCATGCGCGAATCTCCCCCAAACTCGGGCTGCCTCAAATCCGGGGGCGGTTCAACGTTTTTCCTGTCCACGAAAGCTGTGGATAAGTCTGTCGATGAAATCGGCGCCAGCGGGATTCTTAATGGAATCATAACGGTTTTGTCACCGAGCCCAAAAAATAGGCGCCAGTTTTAACCCTTTGTTTTTCCAGCCACTTTCGTATGTCGACTTTGTCACATCGGGCGCATCGGGTTCGCCCGCGACGAATCGGACTGTGTGATGGTCGAAGTGGAAAACACCAAATGTCCACCCCGTTCCGCGCCTTCGAAGACGCCTCAGCGACGCCCGCCAACTTACTCGACTCCAAGAACATCCGGGGTTTCCCAGGCGAGATGCTGCCCGCCGTCCATCGCGAGCATCTGTCCGGTGAAAGACGGGGTCGCGAGGATGAAGCGGAGCGCGGCGACGATCTCCTCCGGGCCGGCGCCGCGCGCGAGCGGCGTCGCCGCCCGCTGCGCGGCGAAGTGGCCGGCGCTTTGCCGCGCGCCCTGCAGCGTGGGCCCGGGTCCGATGGCGGCAACGCGGATATCCGGCGCGAGCCCCTGCGCCGCCATGCGGGTGAAAGCCCAGAGCGCATGTTTCGCGACGCTGTACGAAAGAAACATCGGCGTCGGCTTCAGCACGCGCTGGTCGATCATGTTGACGACAACGGCGCGCGCCTCCGGCTCACCGGCCGCATCCGGCGCCGCCTTCGGCGCCTGGGCGGCGAAGAGCTGGGTCAGCCGGACCGGAGCGCGGAGATTGCTCTCGATCGCGCGATCCCAGCTCGCGCGCGTCGCGCTCGCCATGTCGTCGAATTCGAAGATCGAGGCGTTGTTGACGAGGCAGGAGAAAGGCTGGCCAAGCGCGGCGGCCGCAGCGGGGAGAAGAGCGTCGGTCGCCGCTTCATCCGTCAGGTCGGCGCGAACGGGCGCCGCGCGGCGGCCGAGCGCGCGGATCGCCGCCGCCGTCTCCTCCGCCTCCGCCTCGGAGCCGAGCCAGCTGAAGGCGACATCCCATCCGTCCGCCGCGAGCGCGAGCGCCATCGCGCGCCCGAGCCGCTTGGCCCCGCCCGTAACCAGAGCCGCGCCTGGGGTCATGCCCGCCTCCCTCCGTTCCTGATCACATCCTCGGGCCGAGCGCGAGGACGCAATAGACGACATAGGCCGTGAGGAAGCCGAGTCCCGCCAGCCGGCCGACCGGCTGACGCAACAGAATGAACGGAAGCAGCAGAAGGGAGGACGCCAGCATGATCCAGAGATCGAGCTCCAGGAAGCCGGCCGGCGTCGGCAGCGGGCCTACAAGGGCGGCGACGCCGAACACCGCGAGAATGTTGAAGATGTTTGATCCGACGACGTTGCCGACGGCGACATCGGCCTGCCGGCGGACCGCCGCCATCACCGTTGTCGCCAGCTCCGGCAGCGAGGTTCCGACGGCGACGAGGGTGAGGCCGATCGCCGCCTCGGAGACGCCGAAGGCGAGCGCCGCGCCGCGCGCGCCCTCGATGAGGAGATGCGCGCCCACCGGGAGAAACACGACGCCGCCGAGAATGCAGGCCGCCACCACCAGCGGCCGCATGTGTTCGTCCCCCTCCTCCAGCTCGATCTCGATCCGCCCCGCTTTTCCGAGCCGGTATGCGTCGTAGATCATGAAAGCCAGCAGGAAGAGGAAGAGGAGCCCGGTCCAGAAGAACACGCCACCGAGGAAGAAGCAGGCGGCGATGAGAAGAAGCGAAGCGCCGATCATCGTCACGAAGTTCCGCATCACCCCCTTCTGGCTCACCACGATGGGCGAGATCAGCGCGGGAACGCCCATGATGAGCAGGATGTTGGCGATGTTCGAGCCGACAATGTTGCCGAAGACGAGGCCGGTGGCCCCGTCCAGCGTAGCCTGAACCGAAACGAGCATTTCCGGCGCCGACGTGCCGAAAGCCACGACCGTAAGGCTGACGACGAGCGCCGGCACCCCGAGCCGGAGGCTGAGCGCCACCGCTCCGCGCACCAGCGCGTCCCCCGCAAAGACGAGCAGCGCGAGGCCGGCGGCTACGAAGGCGAGGTCTGTCAGCATGATTGGGGGTTCACCGATTGAAGCTCACGGGGTCGGCGTGCCGCCGCACTGGCAGCCTTCGCCTGCAGCGGACCATGCGCCGCAGACCGGGCAGGGCCGGAGATCCTCCGCCTTGCGCACCTTGCCGGGCTTCGCTCCGTCCCCCCGCCGCAGGCGCTTCGGCAGCGCGCTCGCCGCGCCGAGCCGCGCGACCACGAAGACGCCGATCAGCACGGCGAGAAAGATGAGGACCTTGGTCAGCAAGGTCAGAGACCGTAGCGGGCGAAGAGCGCCCGCTCCTCGATCGCGCGCCCCGCTGCGGCGAAGCCCTCCTCAACCCCAGGCGCGCCGAGGCGCTGGAAGAAGCTGCGCTTCGGAGAGATGACGGAGAACCGGGTCTTCTCCCCGAACCGCGCCTTGATCACCGGCACGAGATGGCCGAGCCCGTCGATGAGACCCACTTCGACGGCCTGCCGGCCCACCCAGATGTCGCCGGTGAAGAGGTCTGCGCCCTCCGCCAGCTTCGCGCCGCGGCGGTCCTTCACCTGGGCGATGAAGTTCTCGTGGATCACCGTCTGGAGGCTGACAATCCGCTCCACATCTTCCGGCTTCTCGGGGCGGAACGGATCGAGCAGGGATTTCGAGCGGCCGGCGGTGTGCACCCGCCGCTCCACGCCCTGCCGCTCCAGCAGCGCATGGAAGCCGAAACCGGCATAGATCACGCCGATGGAGCCGAGGATCGAGTTGTCGTCCGCAAAGATCTCATCCGCCGCCGTCGCGAGCCAATAGCCGCCCGAGGCCGCCACATCCTCGCAGAAGGCGATGACGGGGACCGACTTCTCCGCCGCCTTCCGCCTTATTCGCGCAGCGATCAGGGCGCTCTGCACCGGGGAGCCGCCGGGCGAGTTGATCGAGAGGGCGACGGCGGCCAGGCGACGGGGCGCGAAGGCGCGTTCTACAAGCGGCGCGAGGGCCGCGTCAGTCAGGCCGCGGCCAAACCCGGCGCCGCCGATGGCGCCGTTCAGCCGAAGCACGCTTACCAGCGGCGGCCGCGTCTTCAGGCTTGCGAATCCGTCGCGGAGAGCGTTCAACATGGCGGCTACTTAGTCGTGAAGCGGCGCGGCGGCAACATCGTCGCCGCCACTCTAACTCGGGGCGCCATGCGAGACATGACAGGGGAGAACGCCGGGCCGCCCAATCTGATGGGCGAGGAGGACGTGCTCCGCCTCAAGCTGGACGAGTTGCGCAGCCGGCACCGGGCGCTCGACGATGCGATCGGCGCGCTGGAGGGGACGGTCGCGGGCCGTTCGTCGCTCGATCTCCGGCGCCTGAAGAAGCAGAAGCTGGCCCTCAAGGACGAGATACGCCGGCTGAGCGATATCCTGACGCCGGACATCATCGCCTGATGCCGCCTTGCGGCCCGGCCCGGCCCTTCCTATAGCCCCGGTGCTGACATAGGGAGCCGAGGATGAATGACGCAGCCCCCCCGCTGGTCGGCGTGCTGATGGGCAGCCAGTCCGACTGGCCGACCATGCGGCGCGCGGCCGAGATGCTCGAAGCGCTCGGCGTGCCGCATGAGGCGAAGATCGTCTCCGCTCACCGGACCCCGGACCGGATGTTCGCCTATGCCGAGGGCGCGGCGGCGCGCGGCCTCCGCGTCATCATCGCCGGGGCGGGCGGCGCGGCGCATCTGCCGGGCATGCTCGCCGCCAAGACCCGCATTCCGGTGCTCGGCGTGCCTGTCCAGTCGAAGGCGCTTTCGGGGCAAGACTCGCTGCTCTCCATCGTGCAGATGCCGAAGGGCGTGCCCGTCGGCTGCCTCGCCATCGGGGAGGCGGGGGCGGCGAATGCCGGCCTGCTCGCCGCCGCGATCCTCGCGACGACGGACCCGGCGCTGGCGGCGCGGCTCGACGCCTGGCGCGCCGAACAGTCCGCGGCGGTGGCGGATGAGCCTTCCGATGGCTGAGGCGGTTCCGCCCGGCGGAACCGTCGGCATCCTCGGCGGCGGGCAGCTCGGGCGGATGCTCGCCATCGCCGCGGCGCAACTCGGCCTCCGCGCCCATGTCTACGCGCCGGAGGACGCGCCCCCGGCGGCGGATGTCGCCCGCTTCACCCGCGGAGACTGGGAGGATGAGGCCGCGCTCGCGGCTTTCGCGCGCGCGGTCGATGTCGTGTCCTACGAGTTCGAGAACGTGCCGGCCTCCGTGGTCGACGCGGTCGAGCCCTTCGCGCCCGTCCGCCCTGGGCGGCGCGCCCTCGCCGCCGCGCAGGACCGGGTGGAGGAAAAGACGTTCCTGAACGGTATCGGGGTGGAGACGGCGCCCTTCGCACCGGTCGACGACGCCGAAGGCCTCGCCGCCGCCCTCGCAAGAATCGGCGCGCCCGCCATTCTCAAGACGCGCCGTCTTGGCTATGACGGCAAGGGGCAGGCGCGGATCATGCGCCCGGAGGACGCGCCCGCGGCCCTCGCCGCGATGGCGGGCTCGCCCGCAGTGCTCGAAGGCTTCGTGTCCTTCGCACGGGAGATCAGCGTCATCGCCGCGCGCGGAGCGGATGGCGCAGTGGCCGCCTTCGACCCGGGCGAGAACGTGCATGAGGGCGGCATCCTCCGCCGCACCACCGTCCCCGCAGCTTCGGCGCCTGCCGTGCAGCAGGCTGCCAGGGAGATCGCAGGGCGCATCCTCGCCTCGCTGGACTATGTGGGCGTGATCGGCGTCGAGTTCTTCGAGACGGCGGAGGGACGGCTCCTCGTCAACGAGATCGCGCCGCGCGTCCACAATACCGGCCACTGGACCATCGAGGCGACGGCGACCGACCAGTTCCGCCAGCACATCAAGGCCATCTGCCTCTGGCCTCTCGGAGACCCGTCTCGCCATGCGGATGCGGTGATGGAGAACCTGATCGGAGACGAGGCGGGCGCCTGGCGCTTTTTCTCCGCCGAACCCGGCGCAGCGCTCCATCTCTACGGCAAGGCGGAGGCGAGGCCAGGGCGGAAGATGGGGCATGTGACACGGCTCAGCCGCGCCTGAAAACCTCGTCCGGCGCGACCTGGAGCCCTTCGACCAGCGCATTGGTCGTCGCCGCCATCGCGACCACCGCGAGAAACTCGCCGTGTTGCGCCTCGGTGAGCCCCTTCGCGCGTGCGGCGGCCGTGTGGGAATGGACGCAATAGGAGCAGCCGTTCGCCGTAGAGACGGCGAGATAGACCAGTTCCTTCGTGAGCGGATCGAGACCGCCTTCGCGCGGAGCCATCACAGCCTTGAGCCGCTCCCACGTCGCCTTCAGGAGATGGGGGTCATGCGCGAGAACCCGCCAGAAATCGTTCACGAAATCAGAGCCCCGCGAGGCGCGGATGTCCGCGAACACCGCCGCCGCCTCCGCGGAAAGCTCTTCGTCCTCAAGCCTCGGCAGAACGGCCATGAAATGGCGTCAGCGCCGCGGTCCCTTGGGCCCTCTCCGGTCATCCGCCCGGACGGGGATCGGCCGGGGCGCGGGCGTACCCGCAAGACGGTCGAGCCATTCGTTCAGCGCGTCGGCGAGGTCTGACCATTTCACGTTGACGACTCCTCTCGGACTGTCTGACCGGGCGCCGATTCTCGCCCGCTCACCGCATAACATGGGGGCTCAACCCGTTTCTGAAAAGCGGATTCCGCCGAAAATCCGATCTGAGCAGCGGAAAGGCGCTCGATTCCGCTGATCAGGCGAGGGTCGCGTCGCCCATTTCGAGAAACCGGCGGCGGCGCGCAGCGCGAAGCTCGGCGGGGCTCTTCTTCGAGAGCGAGGCGAGTTCCTGCGAGATCGCCTCTCCCACGGCGCGGATCGTCGCGGCGCGGTCGCGCTGTGCGCCGCCCACGGGCTCCTTCACGATCCGGTCCACGACGCCGAGCTTCCTGAGGTCCTGCGCAGTGAGGCGAAGCGCGGCGGCGGCCTCGCGCATCTTCTCGGCGTTCTTCCAGAGGATGGAGGCGCAGCCTTCGGGCGTTATGACGGAATAGATCGAATGCTCCAGCATCACGACCCGGTCCCCCGCCGCGAGGGCGACGGCGCCGCCGGAGCCGCCCTCCCCGATCACCACGGACACGAGCGGCGCGCCGAGGCGGAGGCACATCTCGGTCGAGCGGGCGATGGCCTCGGCTTGCCCCCGCTCCTCCGCGCCCTTGCCGGGATAGGCGCCCGGCGTGTCGATCAGCGTCACGACGGGGACGCCGAACCGGTCCGCCAGCGCGAGGAGGCGCGCGGCCTTGCGATAGCCCTCGGGCCGGGCCATGCCGAAATTCCGCTCGATGCGGGATTTCGTGTCGTTCCCCTTTTCCTGCCCGATCACCATCACGGCCTGATCGTCGAGACGGGCGAGGCCGCCGATTACCGCCGCGTCCTCCGCGAAATTGCGGTCCCCCGCCAGCGGGGTGAACTCGTCGAAGAGCGCGTCGATATAGTCGATCGCATGCGGCCGGTCGGGGTGCCGCGCGACGAGGCATTTCCGCCAAGGGTCGAGATTGGCGTAGAGATCGGCAAGCATGGCGGCCGCCTTGCCGTCCAGCAGCTTGGCCTCGCCCTCGACATCGACGCCGCCGCCCTTTCGCGCCATCGCCCGAAGTTCCGCCGCCTTGCCCTCAAGGTCCGCGAGGTCCTTTTCGAATTCGAGATAGGTCTGCATCCGTCGCTCCGCCCGGGCCGGTCGCGGGGATATAGGGCCTCGGCCGGGGCGATTGCAATTCGCCCCGGGGCCCCGCGATCAATCGTCGGTGACGAGCGCAACCTCGAACACCGCCGCGGCGTCCTTCGCCTCCCGGCGGCGGATCATCGCCCGCGTCTCGAAATGCTCGAGCGCAGCCTCGATCATTCCCTCGCACATCTCCGCCGCCGGCGTCGCGGACCAGTAGCGGATCAGGAGGCGCGTGGGCGAGAGCCGCACGCAGCAGAGCCGCGGCGGGCGCGCCTCGGGATAGAGCGCGCGAATCTCCTCGTGCACATGCCGCTCGATGTGTTCGAGATAATCCAGCGCCGTGACGCTGAGCGGCACGAAGTCGGGATAGAGGGAAACGAAGCGCTCGAACATCCGCCGCCCGAAGGCGCGGCTTATCTCGCCGGGCCGTTCGCCTGTAAGGTGGGCGAGCCGGCCGAGCCGGTCCGGAAGGGCGGCGCCGGGGCCGGCGAGAAAAGCCGCGAAGGCGTCGGGCCCCGCAACCTCGCGGGCGAAATCCCTGAGTTCCGTCTCCATCATCGCCAGCATCTCACACCCGCCGTCACACTCCACACCTTGCGAACGGGATATAGGCGTGCGCCACAGCGGCGAGGAAGCGCCAAAATGCACGCCGCCGGCGGGCGTTCAGCCCGCCGCCTCGATCAGCTCCGCCATGGAGACGATGACGCGCGCCTGTCGGCAGGAGGCGATGTCGATCAGCTTGCCGTCAAGCACGGCGGCGCCCTGCCCCGAAGCCTCCGCCGCCTCCATCGCGGCGAGGATGCGGCGCGCCCGCTCCACCTTCTCCGCCGGCGGGGTGAAGACCTCGTTGGCGAGCGCGACCTGGTTCGGATGGATCGCCCACTTCCCGACGCAGCCGAGCGTGGCCGAGCGGCGCGCCTGCGCGAGGAAGCCCTCCGGATCGGAGAAATCCCCGAACGGGCCGTCGAGCGGGAGGATTCCGTGCTGCCGGCAGGCGGCGACCATGCGGGTGATCGGGTAATGCCAGGGGTCGACTGGCGTCATCGTCCGCGGCTCCGCGTTCGAGAGCATATAGTAATCGTCCTGCGTGCCGCCGATGCCGGTGACGGTCATGCCCATGGAGGCGGCGTAGTCCGCCACGCCGAAGCTCATGGACTGGAGCCGGGGCGAGGCGGCGGCGATCTCGTCCACGTTCTGGGCGCCCGCCGCCGTCTCGATAATCACTTCGAGACCGATGCGCTTCGTCTTGCGGGAGGCGGCCTCCGCTGCGCTGACGACGGCGTCGACCGCGTAGACGTCCTTCCCGTTGCCGGCCTTCGGGATCATGATGAGGTCGAGCCGGCCGTTCGTCCGCTCGATCAGCTGCGTCACGTCCTGGTGCCACCATTCGGTGTCGAGCCCGTTGATGCGGACGGAGAGCGCCTTCTTCCCCCAGTCGATCCCGTTGATCGCCTCGATCGCCGCCTCCCGCGCCGCGGGCTTGTCCGCCGGGGCCACGCTGTCTTCGAGGTCGATGGAGACAACGTCCGCGGCGGAGGCGGCCATCTTCGGGAAGAGCGCGGGGCGCGAGCCCGGGCCGAAGAGCTGGCAGCGGCTGGGGCGGGCTGGGCCGGCGGGCTGGACTGTGAAGCTCATGGCGTCTCCGGGTCGGATCGTTTCGCGGTGTTGCGGCGCAGGGTTATTATGTTGCGCCGCATCATGTCAAACGCGGGAGGGTCAGACGGCGCGGCCCGCAGCGAAGCCGGAAGCCCAGGCCCACTGGAAATTATAGCCGCCGAGCCAGCCCGTGACGTCCACGCATTCGCCGATGAAATGCAGACCGGGGACGGCGCGGGCGGCGAGCGTCTTCCCGTCCAGCGCCCCGGTCGAGACGCCGCCAAGCGTCACCTCCGCGGTGCGGTAGCCTTCCGTTCCGGTCGGCTTCACCTCCCAGCCGGAGACGAAGGCGGCGATTTCGCCCAGCCTTCGGTCGGAAAGCTCTGCGAGCGGGCGCGATTCCCCCGTCTCCGCCTCGATCCACTCCGCGAGCGCCTTCGGCAGGAAGGCGGCGAGCGCGGTGCGGAGCGCGCGCTTCGGCCCCTCCGCCCGCGCGGCCTTCAGCGCGGCCAGCGCCGCCTCCCGGCCCCCGAAGGCGACGCGGATCGCCTCTCCCTCCCGCCAGAAGGAGGAGACCTGGAGCATGGCGGGGCCGGAGAGGCCGCGATGGGTGAAGAGCATCCCCTCCGCGAAGCTCGCGCCGCCGCCCGTCACCTCCGCCTCCGCCGCGACGCCGACGAGCGGGCGCAGGCGTTCGAGGAGCGCGGGCGGCAGCGTGAAGGGGACGAGCGCGGGGCGCGTCTCCGTCACGGCGAGGCCGAACTGGCGGGCGAGGTCATAGGCGAAGCCGGTCGCCCCCATCTTCGGGATCGACTTCCCCCCCGTGGCGACGATCAGCGCCGCCGCCTCCTCCGCGCCCCGCGCCGTCTCGAGGCGGAAGCCGCCTTCGACGCGCGCCACCCGCTCCACGGGTTCGGAGAGCCGCAGGGCGGCGCCGGCGTCCCCCATCTCGGTCAGCAGCATCGTGACGACCGCGCCCGCCCGCTGGTCGCAGAAGAGCTGGCCGAGCGTCTTCTCATGCCAGCCGAGGCCGTGCGCCTCCATCAGCGCCACGAAGTCGAGCGGCGAGTAGCGAGACAGCGCAGAGGCGGCGAAGCGCGGGTTTTCGGAGAGGAAGGTCTCGGGCCGCGCATGGAGATTGGTGAAATTGCAGCGCCCGCCGCCGGAGATGCGGATCTTCTCCCCCGGCTTCGCCGCATGGTCGAGCACGAGGACGCGCCGCCCCCGCTTCGCCGCCTCGGCCGCCGCGAACATCCCCGCGGCGCCGGCCCCGAGGACGATCGCGTCCCAGGTCACGGCAGGAGCCCGAGCTCCCGCCCGAGCGCGGCGCCCTTCTCCCTGTCGAAGGGGAGGAGCGGCGGGCGGACATTCGCCCAGCGCGATTCGCCCGTCGCCAGCGCCTTCACCCGCTTCAGCGATTCGATGAAGGAATGGGCGGAGGCCGCCTTGCGGAAGGCGGTGACGGCGGACTGGAGCGCCGCGGCCTCCTCCGGGCTCCGGTCGAAGGCGGCGATGAGTTCGGCGATGGCGCGGGCGTTGAGGTTCGCCGTCGCGGTGATGCAGCCCGGCGCGCCGCGCGGCAGGGCGAGCGGCAGCGCCGTCTCCGCCGCCGGATAGACGACAAGCCCCTCGATGGCGAGCAGCGCCTCCAGATTCGCCTCGTTCCCGGAGGAATCCTTGATGCCCACCACCTCCTCGAATTCCGCGAAGAGCCGGGCGACGACGGGGATTGGCATCCCCACCCCGGCGACCTGCGGGATGTGGTAGAGGTAGAGGGCGAAGCCCGGGTGATCCACCGCCTCGATCAGCCGCGCGAAATACGCGAAGAGCCCGTCTTCGGGGACGTTCTTGTAATAGAAGGGCGGCAGGACCATCGCCCCGGCGCAGCCCATGTCGAGGCAGGCGCGGGTCAGCCGCGCGGTGTCCGCGATGCTGGTGAGCCCCGTGCCGGGGATGAGCTTCGCCGGGTCCGCCCCCGCGGCGATCAGCGCGGCGAGGGCGGCGATGCGCTCCTCCACGCCAACGGAAAGCGCCTCCCCCGTCGTCCCGAAGGGCGCGAGCGCGGCGCAGCCTTCGTCGAGCAGCGCGAGGGCGTGCTCGATGAAGAGGTCCTGCGCGATGCTCAGATCGTCATTGAACGGCGTGAAATTCGGCGCGACGACGCCGCGCGGGGGGGTATGGGGCATTAAACCTTCCGATCTTGTGTTCGAGCGACACACGGCTCGTGCATCGCAAGAATTTCGTGCAAAATCAAAGCCGAATTGGCAAATTCAATTTGAAAAAAGTTACGCATCATTCTGATCAAATGCATCGCTTGCATATCTTTTTGTTAAATTTGCATATGCAACATAATCATCATTCGAGATATGCTTAAGCAAGCTATATTTTTCAATCCACTTCTTCATTGCAAGGCCTCTCTTCGAAAGGCCATTGAATAGCAAGATCTTTATTTCCAAAGAACTCATGTGAGACCGAAGAATTTTCGCATACTGCCCCTTCTGTAGCAAATCCTCCTCTTCAGTATCGCCAAAATTTGTATTCTCGATTAACTTAATAATATTGTATATGATCCTAAAGTAGGGACCTAAGTAATTTTCCAGTGACTTCTCATAGTACTCCTCATATTCATTCATTAATCGAGTGAATTCCTTGTCATCTCCTGCAGTTTCCTCAACGTTTCCATATTGGTCTGGTTTCTCACGAATTTGCTGTGCACTAGGTAGATACTTCGCAAATACAGCAATAGCATCTCTTCCTGTAGCGACATCAAAGTTCTTCGGCTGAGGAAAGTTGGGCCGCTGAATCTTATTTACACGCAACGATCCAACGTGCCCGGAAAGCAGGCCGATCATCCCGAAGAATGTATTCTCAAATCTCTGAACATGAAAAACCTCCCGCGTCTGCGCAAGCTCCCTTCTTTGCAATTCAAGCTCTGTTCTTTGTAAACTAAGCTCATGCCTTTGCATAAACAACGCAGCAATCAGGCCAGCAAAAGCCAATCCCGAAAATAAGGCGTTAAGCCCCCCAAACATGTCCCCCGCAGCACCGGCGCTGCTAAGATTCTCCGTTAGCGGATGGAAATAGTAGTTCATCAAAATAATATTTGCGATCCAAAATAATAA
This sequence comes from Alphaproteobacteria bacterium, assembly GCA_030429105.1. GTDB lineage: Bacteria > Pseudomonadota > Alphaproteobacteria > Rhodobacterales > Rhodobacteraceae > Pikeienuella. The sequence goes on along the minus strand of JAUIDE010000004.1, from coordinate 64,800 downwards.
AACACCTGCAGCGATAACAAGAAATCCGCGCGCACTTGTCCAAAAAATTGTTTTCACGCCGAAGAGCCTCTAATCCAAGGAAAGTATTGAAACTGATTCAAGTCAGCCCTCTGTCTCGATGCATTCGATGCCGAGGCGGGCCATGCCGGGCAGCTTGTCGCCCATCCGCATCGCCGCCTCGGGGTTGGAGGCGTTGCCGTCCAGCCCGCGCTTCTTCACGCCTTGGAGGATCGCGCAGATGCGGAAGAAGCTGAAGGCGGTGGCGAAGGTGAGTTCGGGGATGGAGGTGAGCCCGACCCGCTTCATGTACATCTCGACATATTCGTCTTCGGACGGAATGCCGAGCGCCTTCCGGTCCACCCCCGCCAGGCCGCGGCCGACCTCGCCGGGCGGCAGGCGGCCCTGCATCCGCTGATAGGCGAGGTCCGCGATCGGGTGGCCGAGGGTCGAAAGCTCCCAGTCGAGCACGGCGACGATGCGCGGCTCCGTCGGATGATAGATCAGGTTGTCGATCCGGTAATCGCCGTGGACGATGCTCGTGCGGTCGTCATCCGCCGGAACCCGCTCCTCCAGCCAGGCGATCAGCGCCTCCATGTCGGGGATCGTCTCGGTCTCCGAAGCGCGGTACTGCTTCGTCCAGCGGGAGAGCTGGCGGGCGAAGTAGCTGCCGGGGCGGCCGAAATCGCCGAGGCCGACCTCCTCGTGATCCACCATGTGGAGCGCGGCGAGGACGCGGTTCATGTCCTCGTACATCGCCCGCCGGTGCTCGACGGAGACGCCGGGGACGGCCGGATCGAAGATGATCCGCCCGGGCACCCGGTTCATCACGTAGAACATCGTGCCGACAACGCTTTCGTCCTCGCAGAGGACGAGCGCCTCCGGCACGGGCACGTCCGTCTCCTTCAGCGCGCGCATCACGCGGAACTCCCGGTCCACCTGATGCGCGGACTTGAGGAGCGGCCCCGGCGGCTTCCGCCGGAGCACGTATTCGCCGGAGCCGGCCTTGAGGATGAAGGTCGGGTTGGACTGCCCGGTGGGCGTCTTCTCCGCCGTCAGCGGGCCGCGGAAGCCGGGGAGCGCGGCGGAGAGATATTTCTCCACCGCCTCCAGGTCGATCCGCGCCGCCGCGTGGGCCGCCTCCGACATCGGATCAGACCGCTTCGTTGGTGTATTTCTTGAGCTCGTCGCGGGCGATGACGCGGCGGTGCACCGCGTCCGGCCCGTCGGCGAGGCGAAGCGTGCGCTGGTGAATCCAGGCGTCCGCCAGATGCGTGTCCTGGCTCACGCCCATGCCGCCATGCATCTGGATCGCCTCGTCGATCACCTTCAGCGAGACGCGGGGGGCGATGACCTTGATCTTGCTGATCCACGGCGCGGCCGCGCGGTTCCCGATCGTGTCCATCATGTGGCAGGTCTGGAGGCAGAGGAGCCGCGCCATGTCGATCTCCATCCTGCACTCGGCGATGATGTCATGGTTCGCGCCAAGGTCCGCGAGCTTCTTGCCGAAGGCGGTGCGGGAGAGGGCGCGCCGGCACATCGACTCGAGCGCCCGCTCCGCCGCGCCGATGGCGCGCATCGCGTGGTGGATGCGGCCCGGCCCGAGGCGGCCCTGGGAGACCTCGAAGCCCCTGCCCTCCCCGAGGATCAGGTTCTCGTAAGGCACGCGGACATTGGTGAAGCGCATGTGCATGTGGCCATGCGGCGCGTCATCCTGCCCGAAGACCTGCATCGGGCGGAGAATCTCAACGCCCGGCGTGCCGGCGGGGACGAGGATCATCGAATGGCGGCGATGCTTGTTCTCGTTGTCCGGGTCCGTGCAGGTCATCACGATATAGACCTTGCAGCGCGGGTCGCCGGCGCCGGAGGCCCACCACTTCTCCCCGTTCAGCACCCATTCGTCGCCCTCGCGGACGGCGGACATGGAGATGTTCGTGGCGTCGGAGGAGGCGACCTGCGGCTCCGTCATCAGATAGGCGGAGCGGATCTTTCCCTCCATGAGGTCTTCGAGCCAGTCCTTCTTCATCTTCTCGGTGCCGTAGCGCTCCAGCACTTCCATGTTGCCGGTGTCCGGCGCGGAGCAGTTGAACGTCTCGGGCCCGAGTTTCGACTTGCCCATCTCCGCGGCGAGATGCGCGTATTCGACCGTGTTGAGGCCGTAGCCGCGATCCGAATCCGTGAGCCAGAAGTTCCAGAGCCCGCGCGACTTCGCCTCGGCCTTCAGGCCGTCGAGGATTTCGAGCTGCCGGTCGGTGTGATGGAAGCGGCCCTTCGGGTGCTTGCCGATCTCCTCTTCGAACTCGGCCTCCACCGGATAGACCTTCTCCACCAGCATCTTCGACACGGCGTCGAGCAGCGGGCGGACCTTGTCGCTCACGTCCAGGTTCATCATCGTCGTCGTCTCCTCAGAAAAGGTCCTTGACGGTTTCGACATGGATGCCGCCGTCAACGGGTATGATCGCGCCGGTCACATAGGCGCCGGCCTTCGCGCTCAGGAACACCATCAGCCCGGCGATGTCGTCCGGCATGCCGATGCGGCCCAGCGGGGTCTTGGCCCCGATACGGTCCCGGTTCTCGGCGTCCGCCGTCGCGAAGGCCGTCATGTTGGACTGGAAGGGGCCGGGGGCGATGGCGTTCACGGTGATCCGCTTCTCCGCCAGCTCGGTGGCGAGGATCTTCGTCAGGTGATGAACCGCGCCCTTGGAGGCGGAATAGGAATAGGCGCCGACGCCGATCGGCGCCGTCCCCATGACCGAGCCGACGTTGATAATGCGCGCCGGGTCCTCCAGCGTCGCGGTCTTCTCGAGGAGCGGGGTGAGAAGCTGCGTGAGGTGGAAGAGGCCGGAGACGTTGACCCGCATCACCTTCTCCCAGGCGGAGAAGGGAAACTCGCCATAGGGCTTGCCCCAGGTGAGGCCGGCGTTGTTCATCAAAATGTGGAGTTTCCCGGTTCGCGCCGCGACCTCGGCAGCGAGCGCGGCGCAGCCCTCCTCGGTTCCCACGTCGCCGGCGAAGCCCTCGACGGAGCCGGGAAGGCCGAGTTCGTTGATCTCCCTCGCCGTCGTCTCGCACATCTCCGCCTTGCGGGAGGCGATGAGGACGCGCGCGCCGGCGCCGGCGAGGCCCGTCGCCGCCATTCGCCCGATGCCCGTCGCGCCGCCGGTGACTAGCGCGGTCTTCCCGGCGAGGCTGAACAGATCGTCGAGCGCGCCCATGCGTCCCCTTCCCCTTTTTCGTGTTTGGCGGAACCCTAGCCGCCGGACGGCGCGGCGCAAGCCCCCTCGCGCGCATGGCCGGTCTTCCCTAGCGTCACTATGGCGGGGCCGGCGCCGCCGGGATAGGGTCCGCGCCAAACCGGAGGAGACCGAACCATGACCGCATCGAAGGAAATACTGCTGAGCGCCTACCCCGTCGGGATGCCGACGAGCGACACGTTCGCGATCCGCGACGCCGCGCCGGCGAAGGCCCCGGCCGGGGGCGTCGCGCTGAAGCTGCTCTGGCTGTCGGTCGACCCCTATCTCCGCGGCCGCATGTCCCAGGCGAAATCCTACGCGCAGCCCTTCGAGCCTGGGAAGCCGATCTATTCGGGCGGCGTGGCCGAGGTGACGGAAAGCGACAACGCGAAGTTCCCGGTCGGCTCGCTCGTCATGGGGATCATGAACTGGGCGCATGAGCAGGGCCATTCGGGCGAGGGGCTCACGAAGCTCGACCCGGCGCTCGGCTGGGGGAAGACGCTTTCGCCCTCGCTCTCCATCGGCGCGCTGGGGATGCCGGGCTTCACCGCCTGGGTCGGCCTCAACATCCACGGGCGGCCCGTGGAGGGGGAGACGATCGTCGTCTCCGCCGCCACCGGCGCGGTGGGCGCGATGGTCTGCCAGATGGCGAAGCGGAAGGGGCTCCGAGTCGTAGGCGTCGCGGGCGGGGCGGAGAAATGCGCCTATGCGGTGGAGGTTCTGGGCTGCGACGCCTGCGTCGACCACAAGGACCCGGAGCTCAAGGCGAAGCTCAGGGAAGCCTGCCCGAACGGGATCGACATCTATTTCGAGAATGTCGCGGGCGTGACCTTCGACGCCGTGTTTCCGCTCCTGAACGATTTCTCGCGCATCCCGGTCTGCGGCATGATCAGCGTCTACAACGCCACGGAGGCGCCCGAGGGGCCGGACCGGTTCCCCGGCTTCTGGCGCGCGGTGCTGACGAAGCGCATCTCCGTCCGCGGCTTCATCGTCTTTGATCATGCAGAGAAGCAGGGCGAGTTCCTGAAGGAAATCGCCCCCCTCGTCGCAGCCGGCGAGATCACGACGCGGGAGACGGTGACGGAGGGTCTGGAGAACGCGCCGGCGGCGTTCCTCTCGCTGATGACGGGCTCGAATTTCGGCAAGGCGGTGGTGAAGGTGGCGTGAGGCGGCGGCCCGCGCGATTGCCGAATCGCACCCGGGGACCCATCTTCCCGCCATGCGCGCCCTCCTCCTGATCGCCCTCGTCGCCGCTCCCGCCCTCGCCGGGGAGGTGGAGGTCGTGGACGCAAAGGCGACGAGGGAGGCGGACGGGTGGCGGTTCGACGTGACGCTCCGCCACGAGGATACGGGCTGGGAGCATTACGCGGACGCCTGGCGCGTCGTCGGGCCGGACGGTGCGGTCTACGGTCAGCGGACGCTTCTCCACCCGCATGTGGACGAGCAGCCCTTCACCCGATCGCTGAGCGGCGTCGCGATTCCCGAAGGCGTCTCCCGCGTCTTGATCGAGGCGCGGGACAATGTGGACGGCTGGAGCCCGCGCGTGCTGGAGCTGCCGCTGCCCTGAACGCCCCTCAGGCGGATGTGAAGAGGTTGCCCCAGGCGCGGCGCAGCAGCGCAGGCGTGAGCCGCGGCTCCACGCCCTCATAGGCGCTGATCGCGGCGAGCTGGTCGAGCAGGAATTCGGGGTGATAGGCGGCGAAGTCCGCGCCGCCCTCGCCATAGAGTTCGGCGAGGAGGAAGGCGATCCCCTCCTCCTCGGGCGGCACGGAGCGGCGGCGGCAGGCCTCGACGAGGATGCGGATGAAATCCTCCCGGTTCGGGCGGCCGACCTCGATCTTGTGCCGGATACGGCGTAGCGCGGCGTCGTCCACCAGCTGCCGCGGCGGGATGTTGGTGGAGAAGATCACCAGCGTGTCGAAGGGCGCCTCCAGCTTCCGGCCTGTCTGGAGCGTCAGATAGTCGACGCTGCGCTCCAGCGGGATGATCCAGCGGTTGATGAGCGCCTGAGGTTGTTCCCGCTGGCGCCCGAAATCGTCGATCACGAAAACGCCCCCGGCGGCCTTCAGCTGCAGCGGCGCCTCGTAAATATGCGTCGTCGCGTTGAAGGAGAGGTCGAGCATGTCGATGGTCAGCTCGCCGCCGGTCACGACCACAGGGCGGCGGCAGACCTGATAGCGCTTGTCGAAGCCGAGCGTGAGGCGCAGCCCTCCCTCCCCCTGTCGCGCCAGCGGCACGACGCGGTGAACCGTCGCGTCGAAAAGGGTGATGACCTGCCGGTCCAGCTCAATGGCGTGCGGGATGAAGACCGCGTCGCGGAAGGCCGCGCAGATCGCCTTCGCGATGGAGGACTTGCCGTTTCCGGGCGGGCCGTAGAGCAGCATCGAGGAGGCGGAGTTCGCCGCCGGCCCCACGGCGCCGGTCACCCGCTCCGGCAGGGTCAGCCCGGCGAGAACCTCCGAGAGGCGCGCGCGGTCGATCGTCTCCGTCCGGATGCTCTGGCGCGCGACCTGGGCGACGAACTGCGCGAGCGGCACGGGCGCAGGGCCGACATATTCAGTCTGTCTGAGGGAATCGAGCGCCCAGGCGCGCCCCGCCTCCGAAAGCTCGTAGCGCATTTCCGCAGCGACCGATCCCGAGCGGACGCCGAGCGTCTGCAGGAGGCGCGCCGCCCGCGCCTCCTCGATCAGGCCGTCGACGATGGGCGTCGCGAGCCTTAGCGCCGCGGCGATCTCGGAAGGCGTCTCCGGCCCGAGGCGATAGATGCTGCGGATCATGTGGTCGAGCAGGAAGCCGGGCTCCAGCCCGGTCTCCTCCAGCTTGCGGGGCGAGGGCGGCGGATGTCCTTTCATTGCGTCACACCGCGAAGGCCGCGAGGGCGAGGTAGATCAGGAGCGCCGAGGAAAGCGCGACGCCATAGGGAAAGGCGCGCCGGGCTGACCAGACGGCCCAGCCCCCGCGGGCGAGCGCCGTGCGCCTGAGGAGCGAGAGGATCATCAGCCCGACGAGCGCGGAGAGCGCAAGCAGGACAAGCGCCGCGCCGGCGTCATGCGGCGCGACGAGCGGCGCGAAGGCCGCCGCCGCCTTCGCATCCCCGCCGCCGACCACGCCGAGAAGAAAGAGGCCGAAACCGCAGGCGAGCACGATCGCAGCGCCGCCCAGCCGCCAGAGCACGGCCTCGGCGGGCAGCACAAGAAAGACGAAGCCCAGAAAGAGCGCAAAGGTCGCCCCGGTCAGCCAGTTCGGAATGCGCATTGTGCGCAGGTCGGATATCGCGACGGCCAGCGCCGGCGGCGCGGCGATCAGGAGCGCGGCGAGGGGCGCGTCGAAGCTCATCCGCGGTCAGTTCGTCACGCTGGCCTGAAGCGCCGCGAGTTTCTCCGCCGCCTCGGGATAGAAGCGCGGATGCGCCGCGACCGCCATGGAGAAGAGCCCTTTCGCCGCCTCGACGTCCCCCCGCCGGAGCGCGACCACGCCGACATTGTGCAGGAGCGTCGCGCGCTCCTCCTCCGAAAGGCTGACGAGCGGCAGGCTGTATTCCCCTTCGAGCGCGCGGGCCACGGCGAGGTTGTTCTTCGCGTTGAAGAGGCGCGGGTCGAAGGACAGCGCCTCCTCGAAGGTTCGCGCCGCCGCCGCCGCGTCGCCGCGCGAGAGGCGGCTGACGCCCCAGTTGTTCAGGACGGCCCCCGGGTTCACCGCGCGGCGGCGCGCGGCCTCGTAGGCCGCGTCCGCCCCTGCCCAATCCTGCCTCTGGTCGGCGAGCATGGCGTCGATCAGGTGGCGGCGCGGCGTGTCGAGCGAGGAGGAGACGAGCGCAAGCTGGCTCTCCGCCTCCTCCCAGCGCGCGAGGCGGGCGAGGCTGTGCGCATATTCGACGCGCAGCGCGTCATCCGCCAGCCCGTCGGCCTCCAGCCCCGCGAAAACCTCCGCCGCCTCGGCGAAGCGGCGCGCGCGGGCGAGCGCGATGGCGTAGCCGCGGCGGAGATCGGCCCTCTCCGGCGTCTCGTCCAGCGCCCGCCTGAAATAGCTCACCGCTGTCTCGGGGTCGGAGACGGTCAGCATCAGGTCGTTGAGCCCCGCCGCGTCGATCGCGTTCACCGCCTCGGGCGCGCCCGTCTCGCCCTCATAGGGGGCGTCGAACGGCTCCGCGCAGGCGCCGAGGAGAAGAAACCCGGCGAGCGGGCCGAGAGCGGCGAGGCGGCGAAGGCGGGTCATGGTCGGCGATCCTCCGGAGCGGCGGCGCGCCGCGGCGCGAGGCGCCAGACGCCATGTCCGTATTGAATCACATCGTAGTCGAACTCGTCCAGTTCGACGTCCGCCGCCTCTCTGATCGCCGCTTCCGCCAGCGCGATATTGGCGTGGATCGCAGGGTCCTCCCCTCCGATGAGCGCTTCGGCTCTTCGGAAGGCGGCGAGCGCCTCCTCGGGCCGCCCCGCGGCGTAGGACGCGACGCCGAGCGCGTTGAGCGTGACAGGCGCGCCCGGCGCGTCGGGCGCGAGCGCGACAGCGGCCTCCAGCGTTCTCGCAGCCTCTGTCATTCGCCCGAGGCGGATCATGGCGACGCCTGCGCCCGTCATCGCCTCCGCGCGCGCCGCGGGCCCGTCGGCCGCGGCGATGGCCCGGTTGAAGGCGCGAAGCGCCATCTCGGGCTGATCCTGCGCGAGGAGCCTGAGCCCGATATCCTCCGGCGGCTCGGCGGAGGCGGCGCCAGGCGGCGACGGGGGCGCGCAGGCGGCGAGCGCGAGAAGGAGCGCGAGCGCCGCAAGCGGGCGCGTCATCGGTTGTTGAAATTCGCCAGCGCCCGGATGATCTCGATCAGCGAGGGGCCAATCAGGATCAGCATGAGCGGCGGCACCGTGAAGAACATCGTGCCGAGGGTCAGCTTGGTGGGCAGCGTGTTCGCCTTCTCCTCCGCCCGCATGAGACGCTTGTCCCGCATCTCGGCCGCGTAGACGCGGAGTGCGGCGGAAATCGACGTGCCGAACGAGACGGACTGGACGAGTACGGTGACGAAGGCCGAGATGTCGGAGACCCCCGTCCTGTCGGCGAAGTCGCGGAGGACGAGCGCGCGGTCCTTGCCCGCGCGCATCTCGGCGGAGACGATCTGCAACTCCTCCGCCAGCGCGCCATGCGCCTCCTTCACCTCGCCGGCGACCCTGATGATCGCCTGGTCGAGGGACTGGCCGGCCTCCACACAGACGAGCATGAGGTCGAGCGCATCCGGAAACCCGTCCGCCATCTCCTGCTGGCGGAGCTTGCGGCGGCGGGAGATCCACCAGGAGGGCGCGAGATAGCCGAAGATTCCCGCGAGCGCGGAAACGACGACGAGCCGCCCCGGATCCGGCTGCTCGCTCGTCAGGCCGATGACGAGCAGGAAGAACACGACAAGCCCGACGGCGAGCCCCGCCCGCGCGAGATAGAAGATGCGGACGGCGGAGCGCGTCCTGTAGCCGGCGCGCAGGAGCCGCGCCCGCACTTCGGAAAGCTGCCCCTCGTCCGCCGGCTCGAGATAGGGCGCCAGCGCCTCGAAACGCGGCTTGTCCCGATCGAGACGCAGCGCTTCGGAACTGCGGTTCTGTTCGGCGCCCCGGTCCATCCGACCGAGCCGTTCGACCGGATCCTCCTTCCGCCTGAGGGCCAGAGGGGCGGCGACGAGGACGAGCAGCGCGCCGATCGCCGCCAGCACATAGAACGGGCCGCCGGGCCCGAAGGCGTCGGTCGCCGTGTTCCAGGCGAGGTCGAAGAGCCGCTCCATCGCTCAGACCTTTATGTTCACCATCCAGCGCATGAAGAACACGTTCACGATCAGCAGAATGCTGACGATGATCGTGCCCGGCACGAACAGAGGATGATCCGAAACCCGGTCATAATAGCCGGGCTGAACGATCTGGACGAGTAGCAGAGCGATGATGGGAAAGATCGAGAGGAACCAGCCGGACCACCGCGCCTCCGCCGTGATCGCGGCGACCTTGCGGAAGAGCTTGAACCGGGCGCGGACGACCTGGCTGAGCCCGTTGAGGATCTCGGCGAGGTTACCGCCCGATTGCGACTGGATGGTCACGGCGACGGCGAGAAAACGGAGATCCGGCACATCCACCCGCGCCGCGAGACGGTCGAGGCTCTCGGTCACCGGCATGCCGTAGGTGCTCTCGTCCGCGATCACGCCGAATTCGGAGCCGAGCGGATCGGGCATTTCCTGCGCGACGATGTTCACCGCCGCGGTGAAGGGGTGGCCGATGCGGAGGCTGCGGACGATCAGGTCCACCGCGTCCGGCAACTGCTCCTCAAACATCTGAAGCCGCCGCTTCGCCTTGTTCCTGAGCCAGAGGAAGACCGAGGCGTAGCCGAGCGCGAGCGCCACCGTCACGCGCACCAGAAGCCCGGCGGAGGTCGCGACAGAGAAGATCACGAAGGCCGCGCTGGCGATGGCGAGCATGATGACGACGAGAGTCGAGGGCGCAAGCGGAACGTTGGCCTGCGCCGCCTTCTCGAAGACGGCGGAGAAGAGCGGAATCTCCCGTGCGTTCTGATGCCGCTCCTGCTCCTTGCGCAGCTTGACCAGCACCTCCTCACGGTCCGCCCCCTTCTGCAGCAGCCGGAGCCGGCGGTTGACCTTGCTCTCACGGCTGTGGCTCTTGCCGAAAATCAGGAGATAGACGCCCTCCACGATCATCAGCACGCCGATGAAGATCATCGCATAGAGGACGGGGCCGAGCATGGCCGGTCAGCCCCGCCGGCCGGGGGCGAAGAGATCCTGCGGCAGCGCCACGCCCCATTGCAGGAACCGGTCCGCATAGGCGGAGCGGATGCCGGTCGCGACATAGTCGCCGATAACCCGCCCGTCCTCCGCGACCGTTCGCCGGTCGAAGCGGAAGATCTCCTGCATCGCGACGACATCGCCCTCCATGCCCGTGATCTCCTGGATCGAGACCATGCGCCGCGTGCCGTCCGCAAGGCGGGAGACCTGGACGATGACATTGATCGCCGCGGCGATCTGGGCACGCACCGCCTTCATCGGCATGTCGACCCCGGCCATGGAGACCATGTTCTCGATCCGGCCGATCGCATCCCGCGGGCTGTTGGCGTGGATCGTGGTCATCGAACCGTCATGGCCAGTGTTCATGGCCTGCAGCATGTCCAGCACCTCGCCGCCGCGAACCTCGCCGACGATGATGCGGTCGGGCCGCATGCGGAGCGCGTTGCGGAGGAGATCGCGCTGGCTCACCTCGCCCTTGCCCTCGATGTTGGGCGGGCGGCTCTCCATCCGGCCGACATGGACCTGCTGGAGCTGGAGCTCCGCCGTGTCCTCGATCGTGACGATCCGCTCCGCGTTCGAGATGAAGGAGGAGAGGGCGTTGAGCGTCGTCGTCTTGCCCGAGCCCGTTCCGCCCGAGACGAGCACGTTGAGCCGCGTTCCGACGACGGCCTGGAGGAAAAGCGCCATATCCTCCGAGAAGGCGTTGAATTCCAGCAGCTTGTCGATGCCATAGGGCTGCTTCGAGAACTTTCGGATGGAGAGAAGAGGCCCGTCGACCGCGCAGGGCGGGACGAGGGCGTTGACGCGGCTGCCGTCCTTCAGCCGCGCATCCACCCAGGGCTGGCTCTCGTCCACCCGCCGGCCGACGGCGGAGACGATCTTGTCGATCACCCGCATCAGGTGCCGTTCGTCCTTGAACTGCACCTCGGTCAGCTCGAGCTTGCCGAAGCGCTCGACGAAGCACTGGGTATGCGTGTTCACGAGAATGTCGGTGACGGTCGGGTCCTTCAGCAGGGGCTCGAGCGGGCCGAGCCCCGTCACCTCGTCGATCAGGGCGCCGATCAGCGTCTCGAATTCCTGCGCGTTCACGACGACGCCGATATCCGCCAGCGTCTCCCGGCTGATCGCGGCGATCTCCTGCCTGAGCTCCGCCTCGGGCGCATCCTCGATGGCGGAGAGGTTCAGGCTTTCGAGCAGGCGCTGGTGGATGGTCACACGCAGGTCGAGAAGCCGCCGCCGCCGCCGGACGTCGCCCTGGTCTTCCGCCGCGGGGCCAGGGGCGCGGCGGGGCGGCGGGTTCGGCTGGGTCTGGATAAGCGGGGGCTGCTTGGCCCGTGGCGGCTCGGGGCTGCGGTAGCGCTTGAACATCTCAGCGCGCCCCCGCCATCTCGGCGCGCGCCGCCTCGACGCTCCGCACGAGCCCGCGCGCGACGCGCCTTATCTCCTTGCGAAGCGCATTGCCCCGCGCCGCCTTCGCGAGCGGCGCGCCCTGGTCGCAGGCGGAGGCGACCTGCCGCCCGCCATCGGGCAGGCGGACCACGAACTCGACGCCGAGGCTCTGTTCGAGCCGACGCGCCCGGCTCTTGCCGCTGAGATCGGTGAACCGCGGCGCGCGGTTGAGGACGACGGCGATCTTCTCGATGGGCAGGTCTTCAGCTTTCACTGCGCGGAGGAATCTTAGCATGTTCTGCGCGCTCCTCATGTCCGTCTGCATGATCGCGAAGAATCGCTCCGACTCAGTAAGGACCAGATCCGACCAGTGGGTGAGCGTCTGCGGCATGTCCACGAAAATGAAGTCGTAGCTCGCGCGCGCAAGGTCCAGCATCGTCTTCACGTCCTCGGGCCCGATGATGTCGAGCGGGAGGACGTCCATCGGCGCCGTGAGGACCGCCATTCGGCCTGAGTAGTCCGCGAGGGCCTGGCTGAACCCCTCCTCGTCCATGGTCGACGTATCGGAGAGAAGCTCGTAGATCGCCTCGCGTCGCGGAAGGTCGAGGAAGGTGGCGACCGTCCCGTACTGGAAGTTGAAGTCGAGGAGCGCGACCTGCTTGCCGGATTTCGCGACCTCCAGCGCCGTCTCCCAGGCGAGGTTGACGCAGAAGGTCGTCGCCCCCACGCCGCCCGCGGCGCCATAGACCGGGAAGACCATGCCGTTGCGGGAGGAGGATCCGCCGAATGGCTGCATGCCGCCCGACCGAAGCCGGGCCACGGATTCGGCTAGCGCCGAAGGCGGCAGGGGAAGCGGGGCGAAATCGTCCGCCCCCGCGCGCATCAGGCCGTGCATCGCCGCCGGGCTGAGGCTCTCGGCGAGCAGGATGACCTTCAGGCCGGAGAGCTTCGCCTCGGCGATCAGCTCGCGCGCGGCGCCGAGCTCCGCCTCCGCTTCCTCGCGAACGCCGATCACGAGAAAGCGGCCGCCCTCGGCCGCGACGTCATGCACCGCGCCCATCGCCGACCGGATGTCGGCGGCGACCCAGCCGTCGCCGCCGAAGGCGGCGTCGAGCTGCGGCTTAAGCGACGCCGCGCCATCCGCCGTCATGAAAGAGACGACGGCGTCCGCCTGCGCCTCTCGGTCACGTCTCAGCAGCACATTCGCTCCTTAAGCGCTCCGCGCGCGTCAATTGGTCGAACTCAGGTCTTCCGCGATGGCCGAGGCCGCCACCGCCGGAAGCGTCAGCCGCCTCGATGAATCCTCCCCCGAACCAAACGCCAGATTGAAGAAAAACTGGAGGAAGAAGGGCCGCTCTTCAATGGTCACTTCGACGATCGGCGTGAAGGGCCCGCCAGCGAAGCCGAGCGCGGCATAGGAATACGTCACGGTCAGATCCTCCGGCGTCAGAAGATAGGCGATCCGCCCGACCTCGTCGAAGATCGCGGAGAAGGCGGCCGCGTCGCAGTCGGCGGAGCCGAGGTCGGAGCCCGAGCATCGCCACGGCCCCCCCGGCGCCGCGCAGCCGCCGAGCGCGCAGCTGTCGCCAACGCGCGCGCCGGGGGCCGCAACATTCTCCGGCGGCATGCCTGTATGCACAGGATCCCGGACCGCGGCGATCCTCGCTCCTAGTTCGACCGCCTTCTGCGCCGTCAGCGCGAAGTGATACGCGAGGGCGATCTGGAAGGAGGTGAAGACCAACGCGATCAGCGGCAGCAGCAGAATGACGTATTCTATCGTCGCCGCGCCGGACTCGTCCCGGCGGAAGGAGGGCAAGCGGGCCTTCATCGTCCGAAATGCCGCACTGTCTCGGAAGCGGTGATGACGAGCCCCTCGATATCCTCGATCGGCAACCCGTCCGCATTCGTCTTCGACCCGAAGATGGCGAGAATCCCGAGCGCCGGCGTCGGGACCCCGGCCGCGGCGGAAAGCCGCACGGTCGTCACGCCGCCCGAGTCGCCGACCACGGGCGCGGCGATGGCGAGATAAGGCGTGTTGACGCGTGAGACGATGAGCCCCTCCGCCATCTCGACGACGGAGGCGGGGAAGGCGGCGCCCGAAGCGTCGAGCGGCACGCGGCTCAGATAACGCGCGGCGTCCGCGACAGCGTTCTCCAAGGTCGAACGCATCTGGAGCATTCGCCCATATTCCGTGGTCAGAACAAGAACGGCGAGCAGGATCGGTATGGAAATGACGAAGTCCACCGTCACTGAGGCGCGCTCATCGCCGAAGAAGCGGCGCAGGCAGGCGAAGGCTGGCGCGGCCCGCTTCAGGACGCGCTCGCGCAACCCGCTCTTCCGCCTCGCACCAGGCGCCATCTCACACCCCGATCGCGCCCGTACCGGAGGGGCGCGGCTCCGTCGTCCTGTCTCAGCCGCCGCCGCCCGTGGACACCGTCGTGGTGTTCGCGCTCGCCGGCGGCTCGACACTGTCGGTCCTGTAGCGGGTATACATCAAAGCGGCGCGGCGGCCATCCATTCCGTCGCCTACGAAACCGTGAACGAAGCCCGCCACGGACGTCTCCGCCCGCCGGTTCCGGCGCTCCCGCTCTTCCGTGGCCACGACAGGCTCCCGCTCGCCGAAGCTCTCAACCGCGTCGATCCGGCTCCGCTCCACGCCGCGAAGCGTGAGATGCCGCGCCGCCGCCCTCGCGCGCCGCAGGCCGAGCCGGTCATTATACGCCTCGCCGCCCACGAGATCGGTATGGCCGGCGATTCGCACCCTGATGTCCGGATTACGGGCGAGCCACTGCGCCTGGGCGTCGAGCGCAGCGCGCGCCTCGGCGGCGAGCGCGGCGCTGTCGAAGGCGAAGGTCACGGTCGCGGGCGTCTCGGCCGCGAATCGGGCGCGCTCGGCTTCGAGGAAGCGGCCGCGCCGCCAGGCGGCGGACTGGATGAGTTCGTTGCGCTGATAGGCGCCGCCGAAGGTCGCCGCCGCGTTCTCGTGCAGGCCCACCTCCGTCGTGCATCCGGCGAGGAGCGCGGCCCCGGCGAGAAGGGAGAGGATGCGCATCGCCGTCACTCCAGAATGTAGCCGAAGGGCCCGTCGAAATCCTGGCTGGCGACTTCCGGCGCCACGCCGCGCCCTTCCACCTCGCCGAGCAGGAACAGTTCCTGCTCGTTGGGCAGGCGCACCCGGTCCGTCGGCAGGGACAGCCGCTCCCCGGCGTCAACCGGGGTGACGAGCACCGGCGTCACGATGATGACGAGTTCGGTCTGGTTCCGGTTGAAGTTCGCGCTGCGAAAGAGCGTGCCGAGGATCGGCAGGTCTCCGAGGAACGGCACCTGCGACTTGCCGTCGGTGAAGTTCTCCTGCAGGAGGCCGGCGATGGCGATGCTCTGCCCGTCCCGCAGCTCCACCGTCGTCCGCGCCCGCCGCGTCGAGAAGCCAGTGAGAGGGGTGCCTGCGATCAAGATCTGGATGGAGGTGTCGAGCGAGGAGACCTCTGTCTCCAGTTCAAGATTGATGAGGTCCTCGTCCACCACGGTGGGCGTGAAGGAGAGGCCGACGCCAAAGGGCTTGAACTCGACCGTGATCCCGCCCTCCTCGTCCGAGACGGGGATCGGCACCTCGCCGCCCGCGAGGAAGCTCGCCGTGTCTCCCGAGAGCGCGACGAGGTTGGGCTCGGCGAGGGAACGCGCGAGCCCCTTGTTCTCCAGCGCGTTCAGCAGCACGTCGAGCGCGACGCCGCCAAGATCGACGAAGAAGCTTCCGATCCCGAAGGACCCTGCGTTGAAGCCGGAGGTTCCGAGCGAGTTGAGCGAACCGGGATTGTTCACGCTCGGAATGTTCGGCTGCCCGGTCAGGCGGGGATTGGTGTTCTGGAACTGGACGCTGTCGCCCGTCCGGACCCCGCCGCCGAAGTTGTTGCCGCCGAAGACGGCGTTGATGTTGAACCCGAGGCTCTTCGCCGCCGAGCGCTGCATCTCCGCGAACCGGATCTTGAGCATCACCTGCTGCGTGCCGCCGACGGTCATCAGATTGGAGACGTTGTCCCCCGCATAACGCGCGGCGAGATTCATCGCCGTCTCGATCTTCCGCGCGCCGGAGACGACGCCGGAGAGAATCACCCCGCCATTCGCCTCACGCACGTCGATCCGCTCGGTCGGCAGCACCTCGCGCAGACGCTGCTTGAACTCGGAAAGGTCGGGCGTGACCTTGACGTCCACATTGGTGATGAGCCGCCCGGCCTCCCCGAGCAGCGTCAGCGTGGTGACGCCGGTGGCCTTGCCGAGAATGTAGATCGTCTGGTCCGAAAGCGCCGCGACGTCCGCAATCGCCGGATTCGCAACGGAAACCTCGGTGAAGCGCTGCGCGCTCTCGAGAACGATGGCGCGGTTGACGAAGACGGTCACATCGTCCGAGGCGACGCCGCGGGCGGCGCGAAGCACGTTTCCGGCCTGCGCCACGGCGCTCTCCGCCGTCATCGCGAGCGGCGGCAAGGCGAGGATGAGCGCCACGAAAAGGCGGCGAAGGCGCATGGCTGCAACCCCGGTTCGGATGGGCGCGAGGCGCCCGACAGAGGCAACCCTATCGACGAAATCAGAAAACGCAAGCGAAACTGTGAGTTACAACGCTTCCTTAATGCTGCGCCGCGAGAGGCTATTCACAGATCAGGTCAATCCCCTTGCGCACACAGAGACGCCTCTGCGGGGTCGCCGGCGCCGGCGGGGCCTCTTCCTCGTTCAGCAAATCCTTGATGTCGACCGGCCGCGCATCCTCCATGACGTCATTCTCGTCGATCTGACGGAGGCCGAGGGAGATGCGGCCGATCTGCTGCGCGAGCGCCAGTTTCTGCGCATCCTCGGGGGAAACCTCGACCGTCGCGGTGCGAGCGAGGCGCGCGCGGTTCGCGTCCTGGTCGGCGAACTGGTCGACTGCTATGACCTTGACGTTCTGCATGATGAGGTTGGAGGTCAGCCCGTCCCGGTCCGTCCGGGTCATGAACACGTCCACCCGGTCGTTCGGCAGGAGGAAACCCGCGACGCCAGTCACCGCGTCGATACGGAGTGTAAAGGCGCGCATGCCGGGTGTGAGTTGCGCCGCCATGGTCGCCCGCTCGCCGAAGCCGGTGACCTTCGTCTTGAGAATCGGTTCCTGCGGCTCGATCGCGCGCAGCACGATTCGCGCCTCGCGCCCGTCGCCGAAGAGTTCCTCGGCCGTGGCGAAGCCGTTTGCGGGAGCGGCGTCTTCCGGGAAATCGACGATCCTCGTGGCGTCCGGCGTCAGCTGTTCGCCGGAGCGGAGCGCGCGCGTCGCCACGACCATGGGTTTCGTGGGGATCGCCGGGGCGGTGGACCGCGCAGCCTCCGCCGCCTTCTGCGCCAGCGCCGCCTCGATCGCCGCATAGCGTTCGGCGGCAAAGAAGACGGCGCCGCCCGCAAGGGCGACGCCGAAGATCAGGATGATGACCGCGATGATCCGCATGGGCCCGTTCCCCTATCCGCTCGCTGCGTCATATGACGCGATCATGGCGAAAAGACGAACCGGAACGGGGGATCGAGCTCAGCCGCCGGTGGTCTCTCCGGTGGTCTCGCCGCCCGCGCCCGCGCCGCCGCCGCCGCCGGCCGGATCCGGCAGGGCGTCGGGCACGGCGCCCGCGAGGTTGCCCGCCGCCTGGTTGATCTCGGTCGTGAGGTTGGTCACGAGGCCGCCGACGCCGGTCGTCCCGTCGCCGAAGATGGCGTAGGCGAGGCCGATGCCGATCACGACGACCGCAGCGGTCAGCGCGACCCAGTCAACCGTCACGGCGCCGGATTCGTTGGCGCCGAAGCGCCGGAAAGCTTTGAAAGACATGCGCATGTACTCCCTCCACATGCTAGACACAGGCAAACGCGCCCGAACGATCCGACGGAGACATGGACAGGAACAACCAGATCGCCCAGGCCCGCCGCCGGAACCCCACCCACTGGGGCGTCCGCCGCGCTTCCGATGTGAGAAATAGCACTTCGTTCTTTCGGCGCCAAATTAACATATTCGTCGGATTTTGCGCGGATGGAGCCCATCTTGCCGCCCAAGCGATCAGGATTCATCATTTTCTCTATATATATCATACCTCTGTCTTGACGTGCGGGCCGCGGCGAACCGACTCCGCCATTCGTGAAGGATGCGCAAATGCATGAATGGAGCCGCTTCATGCTGCGCGAAGCTTGGAATTCCGCCTGTCCGGACGCTGATGCGCGAATGCAGGAGGCCGACATATGCTGATTCGCGCGTTGCTCTTGCTCGCACTGCTCGCGCTCGCGCCGCCCGGCGGGGTCGGCCCGGCGTCGGCGGAGACGGCCGGCGCGCGGAGCTTCAAGGTGGTCAAACCGCCGGCGGCGGGCGCCCGGAAGCGGATCACCGTCACCGTCACCGGAGCGCCCACGGCGCGATCCTCCCCGCCGGGTCGGCGTGGTGGCGGTCAGGCGCACGCATGGTTCTGGAACGTCGCCGACTCGGGAGCGGAAGCGGCGGATCCTTCTCGCCTCCTTCCGCTCGCCGCCGCCGCGTCCCGGCTCGCCGGTTCGGCCGAACGGGCCCGGATCGAGGCCGTGGCCGGGGCCTGGAAGGGAGAAATCGAGACCGCGGCGCAGGCCGCCAAGGTCTCCCCTGCCCTCCTCGCCGCGCTGGTCGCGGCGGAAAGCGCGGGCAACCCGCGTGCTGTGAGCCATGCCGGCGCGCAGGGTCTCGGCCAGCTCATGCCGGCCACCGCACAGCGATTCGGAGTTCAGGATTCATACGACCCGACCGAGAACCTGCGCGGCGCCGCGGCCTATCTCTCTTTCCTGCTTTCCATGTTCGAGGAGGACGCGCTCCTCGCCCTCGCCGGCTACAATGCCGGAGAAAACGCGGTGGTGCGCAACGGCGGCGTACCGCCCTTCGACGAGACGCGGGACTATGTTCCGATCGTCCTCTCCTATTTCCACGAAGCGCGGGCGATCTGCCTTCCCGCGCCCCCCGGGCCGCGAGCGGACTGCGCGCTAACCGCCGCGCCGCGACGCCCGCCCCAGAACTCTGGCGTCGGCGCGGCGGCCTCCGCCCGCGCGCCGCGCGGGGACTGGTTCTGGCAAGGCGTCGCGCCGGGGCTGGAGGCGGCGGACCCGGCCCGCACCCCGGCCCTCGCCGCCGCGGCCGCGGAAAGGATCGGCGCGCAGATCCTCCGCGCGAAGGCGGCCGAAGTGGCGGACCTGTGGCGCGCCGAAATCGCCGCTGCGGCGCGGGGCGCGCAGCTTTCGGAGGCGCTGCTCGTCGCCCTCGTCGCGGCGGAAAGCGGCGGCGATCCGGAAGCGAAAGGGCCGGGCGGGCGGCGCGGTCTCGGCCTCCTTCTGCCGGGGGATGCGGCGCGGCTCGGCGTCGCCGACCTGTCAGACCCGGCGGAGAACATCCGAGGCGCGGCGGACCACCTCTCCCGCCTCCTCGCCCGGTTCGGGGAGGACGAGGTTCTGGCGCTCGCCGGATATGCTGCGGGCGAGCGGGCCGTGGTCGAGCAGGGCGGCGTTCCAGAGGACCGGGAGACGCGAGACTATGTCCCCGTCGTCCTCGGCTATTATCACGAGGCTCGCGCGCTCTGCCTTGCGCCGCCGGAGGGGCCGCGCGCGCCCTGCATCATGGCGGAGCGGGCTAACTGACGAGCGTCGCCTCGGTCAGCCGCTCGACTTCCTCCATCGTCACGCCCTCGGCCAGCTCCACGAGCTTCAGCCCGCCGGGAACCACATCGAAGACGCCGAGATTGGTTATGATCCGGTCCACCACGCCCTTGCCCGTGAGCGGGAGTGTGCATTCCTTGAGGAGTTTCGACTCTCCGGCCTTGTTTGCATGATCCATGATGACGACGACGCGGCCGACACCGGCGACGAGATCCATCGCCCCGCCCATACCCTTCACGAGCTTGCCGGGGATCATCCAGTTGGCGAGGTCGCCCGTCTCCGACACTTCCATCGCGCCGAGGATCGCCATCGCGATCTTGCCGCCGCGGATCATGCCGAAGCTCGTCGCGCTGTCGAAATAAGCCGTCCGGTCGAGCTCGGTTATGGTCTGCTTGCCGGCGTTGATGAGGTCAGGGTCCACCGCGTCCTCTGTCGGGAACGGGCCCATGCCGAGCATCCCGTTCTCGGATTGCAACGTCACATCGACGCCCGCGGGAATGTGGTTAGAAACGAGGGTGGGAATGCCGATGCCGAGATTGACGCAGGTCCCGTCCTGCAATTCCTGCGCGGCGCGCGCCGCCATCTGGTTCCGGTCCCAGGGCATCCCGTTCTCCTTCGTCGCGGCGCGGCCGCCGATTCTGCTCCCGCGCTGTTTCCCACATTCCGCGCCGCCGCGCGAGGCCGCTCTCAGCCGAGAAAAGCGGCGAGGCCGAGCCCGGCGGCGAGGAAGGCTGAGGCGAGGGAGACCGGCTTTTCCCGCATCGTCGCGTCCCAGTAGCCGGGCGGCGGCGCGGCCCCCTCGATCATGTCGAGCCGCCCCCGCTCCAGCCGCGCCGCGCCCCGCCAGCCGGAGGCGAGCGCGATGCGGGAGGGGGCGCCGAAGAGGAGGAAGGCGAAATATTGCGCCGGCGCGATGAGCAGGAGCCAGCCGAGCATCGCGCCAAGATAGATGAGCGCAAGGGGTAGGGCGACCAGCCGGTCCCATGCCGAAATCGCGGTGCCCCGCGCGCGCATGTGCCCGCCAAAGACGAAGAGCGGCAGGCCCGCCAGCTGCATCGCTGCGCCGGCATAGACCGCAGGATCGGCGGAGACGAGCCCGGCGTTCCGGTCCACCCCGCCCCAGGCGAAGCCGATGGCGATGGTGGCGAGGCCGATCAGCGGCCCGGAGCCGAGCCAGAAGGCGAGGTAGTCCCGCCCAGCTTCGCGGAAGCCGTACCAGCAGAGGCCGACGAGGAGGAGCAGGACGGCGAGCCAGAGGAGCCGCCGCCCCATCGGCTCAGGCGGCCCGCACCGTGCGGTTCTCGATCCGCTTCTCGTGCGTCCCCTGGATGATGCGGTGGACGTAGATGCCGGGCGTGTGGATCATGTCCGGGTCGAGGCTGCCCCGCGGAACGATCTCCTCCACCTCGGCGACGCAGACCTTGCCGCATGTCGCCGCCGGCGGATTGAAGTTCCGCGCCGTCTTTCGATAGACGAGGTTGCCCATGTCGTCGCCCTTCCAGGCCTTGACGATGGCGAGGTCCATCACGAGCCCGCGTTCGAGGACATACGTCTGCCCGTCGAACTCCTTCAGCTCCTTGCCCTCCGCGATCACGGTGCCCACGCCTGTCTTGGTGTAGAAGCCCGGAATGCCGGCGCCGCCGGCGCGCATCCGCTCCGCCAGCGTGCCCTGCGGGTTAAACTCCAGCTCAAGCTCACCGGAGAGGTACTGGCGCATGAACTCCGCATTCTCCCCGACATAGGAGGAGATCATCTTCTTGACCTGTCGCGTCTGGAGGAGAAGGCCGAGGCCGAAATCGTCCACCCCGGCGTTGTTGGAGGCGACGGTGAGGTTCTTCACCCCCGAATCGCGGATCGCGGCGATCAGCAGTTCCGGGATGCCGCAGAGGCCGAAGCCGCCCGCGGCGATGGTCATGCCGTCGAAGAGGAGGCCGTCGAGCGCGGCCGCGGCGTCCGGATAGACCTTCTTCATGGGGATTCCCTCCTGAGGCGTCGCCGGTGTTTTCCCGCCTTGCGCAGGCGCTGTCAAACCGCCTCTCGCGCCCGCGCAATGAAGAGATGGCCGGCGATCGGGGCGCCTGATTCGAGCCGGAGGGCGATCAGCGTCGCCTCCACGGTCTCGAAGCCCGCATTGTCGAGGAGGGACCGCAGCGCGGCCTCCCGATGGGCGAAGCGCTGGTGCGGCGTCACCCGCCAGGCGGCGCCGGCGAAGGCCTCCTGGGGCAGGGTCTCGGTCGAGAAGAGAAAGAGCCCGCCGGGCGCGAGCCGGGCGCGCGCGGCGCGGAAGAGCGGGCCGACATCCCCGAGATAGGGCAGGAGGTCCATGCCCGTCACGATGTCCCAGGTCTCGTCCGTCTCCTCCAGAAATCGGAGCGCGTCCCCGATGAAGAGATCGTCGTAGAGTTCCTTCTCCCCCGCCACCTCGATCATCCCCTCGGAGAGATCGACCCCGACTCGTCGCTCCGTCATGTCCTCCAGCGCCTCCGCCGCGAGGCCGGTGCCGCAGCCGAGATCGAGCATCGCGCCGAAAGGGCCGAGGCCGAGCATCTGGAGCCGTTCGCGCGCCAGCATCGGCGCGCCGTATTCGAGCTGATCGACGAGGATGCCGTCGAAGACCTCCGCGTGCTGGTCGAAGAGCGTGGCGACATAGGCGGGGGCAGCGCGGTCCGGCGCCGGGGCGGCGCCGAGCGCGGCGAGGCGGAGCGCGGCGCCGCCCGGGTCCCTCTCGTCGAGCGCCAGGACCTCGGCCCAGGCCGCGGCGGCTGCCGGGTCCCCGGCCTTCTCCAGCGCCAGCGCGCGCTCATAGGCCTCGGCCAGCGCCTCTTCCTCGGCTTCGGTCATGCGTCGATCTCCACTTCCGCCCGCGCCGCCTCCGGCAGCGCGGCGAGCATCTCCGAAACGCTCCGCCCGGTCAGCGGATGGCGCCAGTCCGGCGCGATGTCGGCGAGCGGGGCGAGGACGAAGGCGCGCTCCTGCAACCTCGGATGGGGCAGGATCAGCCGCTCCGGCGCAGGGGCGGCGCCGGCCTTTTCCGGGCCGAGCGCCATCAGGGCGCGCAGCGTCTCCGCATCGGGAAGGACAGCGTCGCCGACGGCGATGAGGTCGAGATCGCAGACCCGCGCCGCCCATCGCGCCCGCCTTTCCCGACCGAGGGAAGCCTCGACCTCATGCAGGAGCGCGAGCAGCGGCTCCGGCGCAAGCCCGGCTTGCATCAGCGCGGCTCCATTGACATAATCCGGGCTTGAGCCCGGCGGAAAGGCGGGTGAGCGGCGCCAGCGGGCGACGGAGAGGGGCCGAACGCCGAACGCAGTCAGCCGGCGAAGCGCCTCTTCCAGCGTTTCGCGCGGCGAACCGAAAGCGGACGGCATGTTTGCGCCGAACGCAACGAGAACGGAAAAGATTTCCACTCTTTGAGAGACTTCCTGTCCACAATCGACATTGCATTCCCCGGCCAGTCTCATATTTTCGCACCACTTGCGGATGCCCGGAAGAAGGCCACAAGCCTTCAATATACGGGCCCGCGCCACATTTCGAGGTGTCCCGAATGTTTTATCGTGACGAACGCCTGGCGCTCTTCATCGACGGCTCGAATCTCTATGCCGCTGCGAGGGCTCTGGGCTTCGACATCGACTACAAGCTGCTCAGGAGCGAGTTCCTGCGCCGAGGCAAGCTTGTACGCGCCTACTACTACACCGCCCTGCTGGAGGATCAGGAATATTCCCCGATCCGTCCGCTGGTGGATTGGCTGGACTACAATGGCTTCACCATGGTCACCAAGCCGGCGAAGGAGTTCATCGACTCGATGGGCCGCCGGAAGGTGAAGGGCAACATGGACATCGAGCTTGCGATCGACGCGATGGAGATGGCCGAGAAGGTGGATCACATCGTCCTCTTCAGTGGAGATGGAGATTTCAAGCCGCTCATCGCCGCGATCCAGCGCAAGGGATGCCGCGTCTCCGTCGTTTCGACGATCCGCTCCCAGCCGCCGATGATCGCAGACGATCTCCGCCGCCAGGCGGACAATTTCATCGAACTCGAGGAACTCAAGGACGTGATCGGCCGTCCGCCCCGCCCTCCGCGGATGGATGAGGAGGACGTGCCCTCCGAGGCCGCGGAAGAGTGAGCGCGGCCGGCGCGGAAGCGCCGCGCGATTGCCGCCTCTGCCCGCGCCTCGCCGCCTATCGTGACGAGACGCGGGCCAAGAACCCCGATTGGTTCAACGGAGCCGTGCCGAGCTTCGGAGACGAGGCGGCGCGGCTGCTCGTCGTGGGCCTTGCGCCCGGCGTGACGGGCGCGAACCGGACGGGGCGGCCCTTCACCGGGGATTTCGCTGGCGACCTTCTCTATGCGACGCTGACTAAATTCGGCTGGGCCAACGGCGCCTTCGCCGCCCGGCCCGATGACGGGCTGGTTCTGGCGGGCGCGATGGTGACGAACGCGGTTCGTTGCGTGCCGCCGCAGAACAAGCCGGTGGGTGATGAGATCAACCGCTGTCGCCCCTTCCTCGCCGCCCGCATCGCCGCCCTCCCCCGGCTCCGCGCGATCCTCTGTCTCGGGCGTATCTCCCATGAAAGCACGCTCCGCGCGCTCGGCGCCAAGCTCTCCGCCCATCCGTTCGCGCACGGGGCGCGGCATGAGGTCGCCGGGCTGACGCTCTGGGACAGCTACCATTGCTCCAGATACAACACGAATACCGGGCGGCTCACCGCGGAGATGTTCGAGGCGGTGTTCGAGGCGGCGCGGGCGGAGCTTGGGCCGGAGGGCTAGGCTTCGAAGGCGGGCAGGATGGCATCCGTCACCAGCCGTCGCAGGTCCCCGACATGGCCGGCGGTGCGGGCCGGGCGGTTTGGGTCCGAGGTGATGGCGATCACGAGCGCCCGGCCCGGCAGGATGAAGAGCATCTGCCCGCCATAGCCGCGGGCGTAAGCGGCCCGCTCCCCGCCGAGTTCGGTCAGGAACCAGCCGTAGCCGTAATCGTCCCCCGAGAAGGGGGAGCGGGCGCGAGGGATCATGGACGTTTCGTGCCATCCGGCGGGAATGACCTCCCGCCCCTCCCAAACGCCGCCGAGGCGAACCATCTCCCCGATCCGGGCGAGGGCGAGGGGAGAGAGCGCCATCTCGTTGCCGCCAAGGAAGAAGCCCTGCGGGTCCCGCGTCCACGGGGGAATCGCGATGGCGAGCGGGCGGGCGAGCCAGTCCTCCGCCATGTCGTGAAGGCTCCGCCCGGAGGCGACGGCGAGCGCCGCGCCGAGGATGTGAAAAGTCCCGGTCGAATACTGGAAGGCCGCCCCCGGCTCCGCGACAAACGGGCGAGAGAGCGCATGGGCAACCCAGTTTCCGCTCTCAACCCAAGCTCCGTAATTCGCTCCCGAGGTCCGCTCCAGCCCGGCCGTCATGGAGAGGAGATGGCCGAGCGTGATCGCCTCCACGCGGGGATCGGCGCCGCGCGGGATGAGCCGGGGCGCGACATCGACCAGCCGCGCCTCCGGCCCGGCGGCGACGCCGCGGGCGAAGGCGGCGCCGGCGATGAGGGCGACGAGGGTTTTCGAGACGGATTTCACGTTCGCGGCGCGATCCGGCGCGGGGCCGCGGAAGGCGCGGGCGAGGCGCTGCTCGCCCTCGTGCAGGATCACGAGGCAGCGGAGCTGGTCCAGCCCGCCGGCCATGCGCGCGGCCCCCTCCAGCGCGGCGGCCGCGGGGAGGGCGAAGGACGAGGCGAGGCCGGCGAGGGCGGCGCGGCGGGTGATCGTGCTCATGGGGGAGAGGATGGCCCCTCCCCCCCGATCTTCAAGACCGGCTCAGAGGCACGATTCGATCAGCGGGCGCATGTTCTCCGCCGTCAGCGGCACGGGGTTTCCGCCGCATGACGGGTCGCGGCGCGCGTCCGCCGCGAGGCGGTCAAGGTCCGGCTCCTTCACGCCGAGGGCCGTGAGGCCGATGGGGAGGCCGATGCCGGAGATCAGCCCGTCCACAAAGGCGGCGAAGCCGTGAAAGCCCCCGCCGATCCCGAGATAGGCCGCCGCCGCCTCGATCTTCGCCTCCACCGCCGGACGGTTGAAGGCGAGGACGGCGCCCATCACCGCCGCGTTGGTCATGCCGTGATGGGTGTGGTGATGCGCGCCGACCGGGTGGGAGATCGAATGGATCGCGCCGAGCCCCTTCTGGAAGGCGACGGCGCCCATCATCGCCGCGGCCATCATGTCCGCCCGCGCGAGGAGGTCGGTAGGCTCCGCCACGGCGCGGGGCAACGCCGTCTTCACGAGGCGCATGCCTTCGAGCGCGATCCCCTGGCTCATCGGGTGGAAATGCGGGGAGCAATAGGCTTCAAGGCAATGGGCGAAGGCGTCCATCCCCGTGCCGGCGGTGATCATGCGCGGCATGCCGACGGTGAGTTCGGGGTCTGCGATAACGACGGAGGGGAGGATCTTCGGGTGGAAGATGATCTTCTTCTCCTGCGCCTCCTCGTTCGTCAGCACCGAGGCGCGGCCGACTTCGGAGCCGGTGCCGGCGGTCGTCGGCACGGCGACGGAAGGGGCGATGCCCTCCGGCTTCGCGCGCGTCCACCAGTCCCCGATATCCTCGAAATCCCAGACGGGCCGGTCCTGCCCCGCCATGAAGGCGACCGCCTTGCCGAGGTCGAGCGCGGAGCCGCCGCCGAAGGCGACGACGCCGTCATGGCCGCCGGTCCGGTAGACGGCGAGCCCGGCTTCGAGATTGGCGCCGGTCGGGTTCGCGTCGACCTCCGCGAAAACGGCGCGGCCAAGGCCCGCCGCCTCCATGATCTCGAGCGCGCGCGCCGTGACGGGGAGCGCGGCGAGTCCGCGATCCGTCACGAGGAGGGGGCGGCGGATGCGGGCTGCGGCGCAGGCCTCGCCGAGTTCGGCGATGCGGCCGGCGCCGAAGCGGATTGCGGTGGGATAGGAGAAATTGGCGCGGGGGCTGGTCATTGTGGCTTCTTCAGATGGAAGGATTTGGGTCGGGTGAGGGCATGATAGCCGAGGTCGGAGAGCGCGGCGCCGCGCCCCGTATCCTTGCAGCCGGTCCAGCAGAGCGCCGGGTCGAGATAGTCGCAGCGGTTCATGAAGACGGTGCCTGTCTCGATGCGCGCGCCGAGGCGCTCGGCGCGGTCGATGTCTCGCGTCCAGAGCGAGGCCGTGAGGCCATAGGCGCTGTCGTTCATCAGCCGCAGCGCCTCCTCGTCGCCCTCGACCTTCATGATCCCGACGACGGGGCCGAAATTCTCCTCCCGCATCAGGTCCATGGAATGGTCGACGCCGGTGAGGATCTGCGGACCGAGATACGCGCCGCCCTGGCCGGGAAAGCGGGCGGGATCGACGAGCGCCTTCGCGCCCGCGGCTACCGCGGCGGCGGTCTGCGCGCGGACGAGATCGGCGAAACGGGTCTGCGCCATTGGGCCGAGAGTGGTCTCCGGGTCGAGCGGGTTTCCGAGCCGGTAGCCCTCGACGATGCTCACCGCCTTCTCCACGAAGCGGTCGAAGAGCGGCGCGGCGACATAGATGCGCTCGATCCCGCAGCAGCATTGTCCGGAATTGAACATCGCCCCGTCGATCAGCGTCTCCGCCGCGGCCTCAAGGTCCGCATCCTCCATCACATAGCCCGGGTCCTTGCCGCCCAACTCCAGCCCGAGGGCGGTGAAGGTCCCCGCCGCGGCGCGCTCGATGGCGCGGCCGCCGGAGACGGAGCCGGTGAAGTTCACGAAGCCGAAGGCGCGGGCGGCGATGAGGTCCGCCGTTCCCTGATGGGTGAGGCAGACCGGCTGGAAGACGTCCGCCGGCACGCCCGCCTCATGGAAGGCCCGCGCCATGCGCTCGCCCGCAAGGATGGTCTGCGCCGCATGCTTCAGGAGCACGGCGTTCCCGGCGATGAGCGCGGGGGCGACCGTGTTGATCGCCGTCAGATAGGGATAGTTCCACGGCGCGATGACGAGGACGAGGCCGTGCGGCTCCCGCCTGATGAAGCGACGGAACTTCTCATCGTCCGCGATCTCAAGGGGGGCGAGCGCGGCCTCCGCGACGGAGGCCATGTAGCCCGCCCTTTCCTTCACGCCGCCCATCTCGCCGCCATAGCGGACGGGGCGGCCCATCATGCGCGCAAGCTCGGGGACGGAGTCCTCCATCGCCGCGAGCCGGGCGACGCCGGCTTCCACCAGTGCGACGCGCTCGGAAAGCGGGCGCGCGGCCCAGGCGGCCTGCGCCGCGCGGGCGCGCGCCACCGCCGCGCCGGCCTCGGCGGCGGTGAAGGCCGCGCGCTCGGCGACGAGCGCGCCGTCGATCGGGGATATGCAGCGGATCATCTCGGCCATCTCACGCCCTCTCGAAGAAGCGGCGGCGCTCGTAATCGGTGACGCGCGCATCGAAATCCGCCTGCTCCCAGCGCGCGGCGTGGACGTAGTGGTCAACCACCGCGTCGCCCAGCGCCGCGCGGAGCATGGCCGAACCCGCGAAGGCGTCGGTCGCCTCGCGCAGGGTCTTCGGGATTTCGGGCGCGCCGTCTCCGCCATAGGCGTCCCCGGCGAAGCTGGGGCCCGGCTCCAGCTTGCCCTCCAGCCCTGCGATCCCCGCCGCGATCTGGCCGGCGAGCGCGAGATAGGGGTTGAGGTCCGACCCGCCGATCCGGTTCTCCACCCGCACGCCCTTCGTCCCCTCGCCGACGACGCGGAAGCCGGCGGTGCGGTTGTCCATCGACCAGACGGTCTTCGTGGGCGCGAACATGCCGACGCAGAAGCGCTTGTAGGAATTGACGTAAGGCGCCAGCAGCAGCGTCGTCTCTGCCGCATGGGCGAGGAGGCCGCCGAGCCAGTGCCGCATCGTCTCCGACATCGAATGCTCGGCGGCGGGGTCGAAGAAGGCCGGCGCGCCGTCCTTCGTCAGCGACTGGTGGATATGGCTGGAGGAGCCGGCGCGCTCATGGCTCCACTTCGCCATGAAGGTGACGGCGCGGCCCTCGGCGAAGGCGATCTCCTTCACCGCCTCCTTGACGAGGAGATGCGTGTCAGCCGTCTCCAGCGCGCCGGCATAGCGGACGTTGATCTCCGCCTGGCCCGCCTCCGCCTCGCCCTTCGTGTTCTCCACCGGCACGCCCGCCGCCATGAGGCCGTTGCGGATCGCCCGCATCAGCGCCTCTTCCTTGGCGGTCTGGAAGATGTGGTAGTCCTCGTTATAGGGGCTGATCGGAGTCGGGCGCGCGTAATCCTGATCGGAAAGCGCCTCGAAGCTCTCGCGGAAGACGAAGAATTCGAGCTCGGTCGCCGCGTTCATGCCATAGCCGAGCGCGGCGAGGCGTTCGAGCTGCCGCTTCAGCATGGTCCGCGGCGCGTGGGGAACCGGCTCGCCGTGATGGTCGAGCAGGTCCGCGATCACCAGCGCCGTCCCCTCCGCCCAGGGGATGAGGCGCAGCGTGGAGAGGTCCGGCTTCTGGATGTAGTCGCCGTAGCCCTTGGCCCAGCTCGTCGCCTCATAGCCCTGGACGGTGTTCATCTCCATGTCCGTGGCGAGGAGGTAGTTGCAGCAATGCGTCTCCTCATGGCCGGCGTCGAGGAAATGGCGCGCAGTGAAGCGCTTTCCCATCAGCCTTCCCTGCATGTCCGGCGCGGCGATGATCACCGTGTCCACGCGCCCGGCGGTCGCGTGGCGTTCAAGCTCTTCGAGCGTGAGGCGGCCCGTCATTTCAATCTCCCTGAAGGCCGGGGGCGGCGCCCGCCCCCGGCCGGTCCTGTCATCGTCGGGTCGCGTCAGGCGTAGCGGTAGGGCCGCCCGGCCTTGGCCATGACCTCGTTGTACTGCTTGAAGATCGAGACGACCTTCGCCTTGACCTCGCTCTCCGCCGCGATCTCGTCCCAGAACCGGATCGCCGCATCCTCGACCTGTTGCCATTCGGCGTCGGGGATCGTGGTGAGCTTCATCTTCGTGCCGTTGACGCGGAGCGCGGCCTCCCCGCCCCAGTACCACCACTGGCGGTAATAGTGCGAGCTGTCCATGGTCAGCTTCAGAAGCTCCTGAAGCCTCGGGGAGAGCGAATTCCAGCGGTCCATGTTGGCGAAGAAGGAGCCCGCCCAGGCACCGGAGATGTTGTTGGTGAGGAAGTAGTCGGTCACGTCCGCCCACCCGACCGTGTAATCCTCCGTGATGCCGGACCATGCGATGCCGTCCAGCTCCCCGGTCTGCACCGCGACCTCGATATCCTCCCAGGGCAGCGTGACGGGGACGACGCCGAATTGCGTGAGGAAGCGCCCTGCGGTCGGGAAGGTGAAGACGCGCTTGCCCTGAAGGTCGGCGAGCGAATTGATCGGCTCTTTCGTCGCGAAATGGCACGGGTCCCACGCACCGGCGGAGAGGTGCTTGACCCCGACCTTGGAATATTCCGCATCCCAGATCTCGTTCAGCCCGTACTGGTTGAATAGCACCGGCACGTCGAGCGAATAGCGGGAGGCGAAGGGGAAGTAGCCGCCGAACACGGTCACCTCGGTCGGCGAGGCCATCGAGTCGTCGTCCGACTGCACGGCGTCGATCGTGCCGGACTGCATGGCGCGGAAGAGTTCCGAGGTCGGCACCAGCTGGTCGGCGTAGAAGAGCTCGATCTCCATCTCGTCGCCAGCGATCTTGTTGAAGCTGTCGATGGCGGGCTTCACCACATGCTCGGCAAGCGCCGGGCCCGCATAGGTTTGCATCCGCCAGCGGATTTTCGACTGGGCGATGGCGGGCGCGGCCAGCGCGGCGGGGGCCGCGGCGGCGGCTCCGGCGAGGAATTTCCGTCTCGTGGTCATCTCGATCTCCTTGTTGCGGTTCTCGTGCGCGCCGTTTGCGGCGTTCTCTCTCTCATAATCCATAGACATAGCCCGGCAGCCAGAGCGCGATGGACGGGAAGGCCATCACCAGCGCCAGCGCCGCGATCATCACCAGCACGAAGGGGACGATCGAAGCGTAGATGTCGCGGAGCCCGATTTCCGGCGGCGCCATCGCGCGCATGAGGAAGAGGTTGTAGCCGAAGGGCGGCGTCATATAGGCGATCTGGGTCGTGATCGTGTAGAGCACGCCGTACCAGACGAGATCGAAGCCGAGCGCCTTCACCAGCGGCACATAGAGCGGCGCGACGATCACCAGCATCGCGGTGTCGTCGAGGAACGTTCCCATCAGCAGGAATGAAAGCTGCATTAGGATCAGGATGATCCAGGGGTTGAGCCCGAGCCGCTCCGTGAAGAGGTCGTCGATCGCCCGCACCGCGCCCAAGCCGTCGAAGACGGCGCCGAAGGCGAGCGCGGCGAGGATGATCCACATGAACATGCAGGAGATCGCGAGGGTCTGACGCGTCGAGGTCTCGAAGACGGCCCAGGTCATCCGCCCCTTCAGGACGGCCGCGAGGAAGGCGGCGATGGCGCCGATGGCGGAGCTTTCCACCAGCGAAGTCCAGCCGTTGACGAACGGAACCATCATCGTCGCGAAGATGAAGACGGGTAGGAGCCCGGCGCGCAGCAGCCGCAGCTTCTCCGCCCGCGGCACGGCGCCGGCGTCCGGCAGGGCGGGGCCGAGATGCGGCTGGATGCGGCAGCGGATCCAGATGTAGAGCACGAACATGCCCGCCATCATCAGGCCCGGGAGCACCCCGGCGAGCCAGAGCTGCCCCACCGGCTGCCGCGCGATCATCGCGTAGAGCACCAGCACCACCGAGGGCGGCACGAGGATGCCGAGCGAGGAGCCGGCCTGTATCACCCCCGTCACCATCCGCTTGTCATAGCCGCGCTTCAGAAGCTCGGGCAGCGCGATGGTGGCGCCGATCGCCATGCCGGCGACCGAGAGACCGTTCATGGCCGAAATCAGAACCATCAGGAAGATCGTGCCGATTGCGAGCCCGCCGCGGACGGGGCCGAACCAGACATGGAACATGCGATAGAGATCGTCCGCGATCCGGCTTTCCGAGAGAACGTAGCCCATGAAGACGAACATCGGCAGCGTCAGCAGCGGATACCACTTCATCAGCTTCATCGCCGCGCCGAAGGGGATGTTCGTCGCCCCCGCGCCCCAGAGCGCGATGGCGGCGACGGCGGCGACGGCCCCGATGGCGCCGAAGACGCGCTGGCCTGTCGCCAGCATCATCAGCATCGAGGCGAACATGAAGAGCGCGATGAGTTCGTAGGACATCAGCGGCTCTTCTCGAAAGGGCGGGGCCCGAGATCGACCCCGCGGAGCCGCGCCGCGTCCCGCGCCAGCTCCGCGAGCGATTGCAGGATCATCAGCACGATCCCAAGGCACATCGCGGCCTTCACCGGCCAGAGGAGCGGGCGCCACGCGGTCGGGTTCCTCTCCCCGTATTGCAGCGAATAGATCAGGCTGTCCAACCCGCCCCGGAGCAGCACGGCGAGGAAGAAGAGGAGGAAGAACACAGTGCAGACATCCACCGCCGCCTTCCGCCGCTCCGACCATTCCGCATAGAAGAGGTCCATCCGCACGTTGGAGCCCATCTGGATGGCGTAGGCCCCGCCGAGGAAGAAATAGGAGACCATGAGGAACTGCGCCGTCTCCAGCGTCCAGAGGGAGGGGTTGAAGAAGGTCTTCGAGACGGAGGACCAGAGAAGCACCGCCATCATGGCGAAGAAGCCCCACATGGCGAGCCGCCCGATGCGGTAATTCACCGCCTCCACGACGCGGACGAAGGGGCGAAGCGCGCCCATCACGCCAGCGCCGCCCGGGCGGCGGCGTCGAACGCCCGGCGATCCTTGCGATCTCCCCTCATGGCCCGAGACGATTTCAGAACGCGGCGGCCTGTCAACCTTTTCCCGCCGCGCCGGCCTCCGCCGCCTCGAAGAAGGCGGCGAGCCGCGCCGCCACCGCCTCCGGGTTGTCCACGGGAGAAAGGTGCCCCGCCCCCGCGATCTCCTCCCGCCACGCCGAAGGCATCAGCCCCTGAAGCTCGTCGAGGATCGCCTTGGCCGAGCCCTGCGTCCGCTCCCCCTGCATCAGCATCACGGGCGCGGCTATGGCGGCGAGCGCCTGCCGCCCGATCTGCCCCTCGGGCCAGCCGGAGACCATTTCGAAGTCTTTCGAGAGATGGGAGAGCGCGAAGGCCACCGCCTCCCGCGCCGGCTCCGGCATCCGGTCGAACTGGCCGGGCTGGCCCCAGGCCTCCATGAAGGCGCGGGCGCCGTCATGGTAGCGACCCTCCGCGCAGGCCCTGTAGACGGGGGCCATGGCGCGGGCGTTCTCCTCGTCCTCGCCGCGTCCGGCCTCGGTGAGGAGGTGGAAATAGACGGGCTCGATCAGCGTGAGCGACCGCGCGAGATCGGGCCGCGCCGCCGCCACCCGCCCCATCACCGCCCCGCCGAGCGAGAGGCCGACGAGATGCGCGGGGCCGCCCCCCGCCTCCTCCGCCGCCCCGATCACGTAGCGGACGGCCTGGAGCTGGAGCGAGAGCGCCTCGTCCCCCCGCGCGGAGGCGCCATGCGCCGGCATGTCCACCGAGATGCAGCGCCAGCGCCCGGCGAGCCGCTTCATCACGCCCTTCCAGAGCCCCGCGAAGGCGAGCGAGCAATGCGCGAAGAGCGCGCGCGGGGCGTCCGCCGGCCCCGCTTCGAGAAGGCCGACTTCATGGCCGCCGACCTCGATCCGGCGCGACGCGAAGTCCATCAGATCCTGCCCGCCAGATGATCGTCGAGAAAGTCGAGCCGGTCCTGCCCCCAGAATTTCTGCCCAGTCTCCTTCACGATGTAGAAGGGCGCGCCGAACACCCCGCGCTCGATCGCCTCCGCCGTCAGCGGCGCGACGCGGGCCGCGCCGGCCTCGAAATCGAGCGCGGCGGGGTCGAACCCCGCCTCCCGCAGCGCCGCATCCACGACCGCCGGATCGCCGATATCCTTCTCCTCCGCCCAGCAGGAGGCGAGGAGGCGGCGGCAAAGGAGCCCGACATCGCCTCCGCCCGCCGCCTCCGCGGCTAGGATCGCGGCCATCGCCCGGCCCGCATCAGTCGGCCAGTGCTTCGGATGGAGGGTGATCGGCAGGCCCGCGCGCTTCGCGATCCGCGGCAGCTCCTGCAGCCGGTATTCCTGGCGGGACCAGTGGCGCTTCGGCACCGGGAGCCCGCCCGCCGCCTCCATCGCCGCGAAGAAGTTGACCGGCTTGTAGGCGACGGTCGCGCCATGCCGGGCCGCGATCCGCTCGAGCCCGTCGCCGGCCAGATAGGCGAAGGGGGAGAGCGGGGTGAAGTAATAGTCGATATGGGGCATCGGGCCTTCCTCGTTTGCGCGGCGGAGCCTCGCCGCGGCGCGCGGGCTTTGCAAGCCCCGCCCCGGCTGATAGAGGCGGCGCAAGAGCAGCGCGGCAGAGGGGCCCGCCGATGAAAGCCGACAGCGCCATCCGCATCATCTCCGGCAATTCAAACCGTCGCTTCGCCGAGGCGGTGGCGCGCCGGATCTCCGTCTATCGGGGGGAGGCGGTGCGGCTCGCCGATGCGCGGGTGGAGCGGTTCAATGACGGGGAGATCTTCGTCGAGATCTACGACAACGTGCGGAACGAGGAAGTCTTCATCATCCAGTCCACCTCGCGCCCGGCGAACGACAACCTGATGGAGCTTCTCATCATGACGGACGCGCTCCGCCGCGCCTCCGCCAAGCGCATCACCGCCGTCATGCCCTATTTCGGCTATGCGCGGCAGGACCGGAAAACCTCCGCCCGCACCCCGATCAGCGCGAAGCTCACCGCCAATCTCCTCACGGAGGCCGGGATCGACCGGGTGCTGACGATGGATCTCCACGCCGGGCAGATCCAGGGCTTCTTCGATATTCCGGTGGACAATCTCTACGCGGCGCCCGTCTTTGCGCTCGACGTGAAGCATTCCTTCGGGGACCTGTCGGACGTCGTCGTCGTATCCCCCGATGTCGGCGGCGTGACCCGGGCGCGGGAACTGGCCAAGCGCATCGGCGTCGGCCTCGCCATCGTGGACAAGCGCCGCGGCGCGCCCGGGGAGATCGAATCGATGACCGTGATCGGCGAGGTCTCGGGCAAGCGCTGCATCATCGTGGACGACATCTGCGACACGGCGGGAACGCTGGTGAAAGCCGCTCAACTGCTGAAGGACGAGGGCGCGGAGGAAGTCCACGCCTACATCACGCATGGCGTGCTCTCCAACCCGGCGGTGGAACGGATCGGGAACTCGGTCATGAAGTCGCTCGTCGTCACCGATTCCATCGAGGCGAGCCCCGAGGTCCGCGCTGCGGCGAACATCCGCATCGTCTCAGTCGCCCCTCTTTTCGCACAGGCGATGCTGAACGTCGCGGCGGGCAATTCCGTCTCCTCGCTCTTCAACGAAGCGATGCTCGGCCCCATCTACGAGGCGTTTTACCGCTTCGACTGAGGGGGCGCGGATGGCTTGGGTCTGGCTTGGCCTCGCGGCCGTCTTCGAGGTGATCTTCGCCCTCGCCATGAAGGCGGCGGACGGGTTCACGAAGCCCGTTCCCACCCTTGTCGTCATCGTCGCCGCCGGGTTCGGGCTCTGGTTCCTCTCCATCGCCATGCGCACCTTGCCCGTCGGCGTCGCCTATCCGGTCTGGGTCGGGCTCGGCGCAGTCGGCGCCGTCGCCTTCGGCGTGATCCTTTTCGGGGAACAGCTTTCGCCGCTCAAGATCGCGAGCGTCGCGGCCATCGTCGCTGGCGTCGCAGGGCTCAAGATCGCTTCGGGGTCCTGAGCGCGGGGAAGGCGGCGAAGAGAAGCTGGCCGGCGAAGCCCAACGCGCCCGCCGGCGTCGCAAGCCCGGCGAAGGGCGCCGCGCCGAGGGCCGCGCCGAGTACGGCCTCGGCAATCATCAACAGCGCGAATGCGAAGCCGCCCATCGCGATCCGGGGCCGGAGCGCCGGGCCGAGCGGCCGCGCGAGCAGGCCAGCCGCGAGCCATGAGGCGGCGAGGATGACCGGCAGTTCCGCCAGCACCGCGCCCGTCTCTCCGATCCGTGGCGCGAGGGCGAGCGTCCGCACGATCCCGAGCAGGAAGCCAAGCGCGAAGATCGCCGCGAAATAGAGCGCGCCGGCCCGGAGCGCCGCGGCCATCAACCCAAAAGCGTCGCCGGGTCGAAGTTCGCGCCGCAGACGAGGACGCCGATATGCGCGCCGGGCTCCGGCGTCACCACGCCTGAGAGGAGCGCGGCGAGCGCGGTCGCCCCGCCCGGCTCCGCCGCCACGCCGCAGACCCGCCAGAGCGCGGCCTGCGCCGCGCGGATCGCGTCGTCGTCCACCGTCACGAGGTCCTCCACATGCGCCTCGATCAGCTCGAAGGTCAGGGGGCCGAGCGCCGGGGCGCCGAGGCTGTCCTTCGCATAGGAGGTCGGCGTCGCCTGCACCGGCTCGCCCGCCTTTCGCGCCTCATGGGCGCAGGCCGCGCCCTTCGGCTCGACGCCGATGACCGCGGGCCCGCCCTCCATCGCGACGCCGACGCCCGAAATGAGCCCGCCGCCGCCGATGGCGACGAGCACGGCGTCCATGTCCCCCCCCTGTTCCCTCACCTGCTCCCGCCATTCGAGGCCGACCGTACCCTGCCCCGCCACTGTCCCCGGCGCGTCATAGGGATGGATGTCGAGCGCGCCGGTCTCCGCGAGGTAGGCGCGATAGGCGGCCATTGTGTCCGCGATTTCCATGCCGGTGATCTGGAGGTCGAGCCCGTAGGAGCGGATCTTCTCCACCTTCCGCTTCGGCGCGAATTCGGGAACAAAGATCGTCGCCTCCCGCCCCAGTTTAGATGCGGCGTAGGCCACCGCCGCCCCGTGATTGCCGCCGGAGACGGCCACGGCGGGCCGCGCCTCCGGGTCGGAGAGTAGCGTGTTGAACGCGCCCCGCGGCTTGAAGCTGCCGGTGTGCTGGAAGCACTCGAACTTGAGGCTGAGTCGCCCGCCGAAGGAGAGCCCGAAATCCGCCGGATCCACCGCCATGACGGGCGTGCGGCGCACATAGGGGCGGATTCGCCGCTCTGCCTCCAGGATGTCTGAGATGGTGACGGTCATGGAGGCCCCCTTCCTTATGCGCGCCGGATCATGCCCGCCGCGGCGGAAAGCGCAAGCGGCCCGGTCAGACGAAGCCGGCCGCGAAGAACCCGGCGAGCAGGATCAGGCCCGAATCGCGGTTGGCCCGGAAGAGCCGGAGGCAATTGTCGGGATCGTCGATATCGAGCCGCAGGAGCTGCCAGGCCAGATGCGCGCCATAAGCCGCGACCCCGCCGAGCGCGACCGCGAGCGCCGGGCCCGAAAGCGCCAGCGCCGCCGCCCCGCCCGCGCCCACCACGGCGAGCGCCGCGAAGAGGGCGAGCCATTGCCCCGTCGCCGCGCCGAAGAGCCGCGCGGTGGAGCGAACCCCGATCAGCGCGTCGTCCTCCCGGTCCTGATGCGCATAGATCGTGTCGTAATGCAGCGTCCAGGCGATGCCGGCGAGATAGAGCAGCACGGGCGCAGGCGCGAGCCCGTGGCTGTGGACGGCCCAGCCCATCAGCGCGCCCCAGTTGAACGCGATCCCGAGAAAGACCTGCGGCCACCACGTCACCCGCTTCATGAAGGGATAGATCGCCACGGGCAGCAGCGCCGCGACGCCGAGGGCGATGGCGAACGGGTTGAAAGTGATGAGGATGAGGAAGGCGAGCAGCGCTTGCGCGACCATCCAGACAAGCGCACCCCGCGCCGTGACCTGCCCGGAGGGGATGGGGCGGGAGCGCGTCCGCTCCACCTTCCCGTCGAAATTCCGGTCTGTCACGTCATTCCAGGTGCAGCCCGCGCCGCGCATGAGGAAGGCGCCGATGGCCATGGAAAGGAAGAACCAGAGATCCTCGATCCGCCACCCGGTCGCGGCGATGGCGAGGGCGAGCGATTGCCAGCAGGGGATGAGCAGGAGCCAGGTCCCCGCCGGCCGGTCGGCGCGTGACAGGCGGAGCCATGGGCGCGTCGCGCGCGGCGCGAACCGGTCCACCCAGTTGCGCCGCGTTGCGTCGGCCACGCGGCCGTGATCGGAGTGGGGGCTGGCGCCGGTCATGCGTTCGGTCATATTCGCCTTATGGCCCGCGACGAGACGAAAATCAGGCTCTTTGTGGAGGCGCCCCTCGCCCCCGGCGCATCTGTCGCGCTGGGGCGGGAGCAGGCGCATTACCTCCTGACCGTCATGCGCCTCCCCCCCGGCGCCTCAGTCCTCCTCTTCAACGGGAGGGACGGGGAATGGCGCGCCCTCCTGGCCGAAGGAAGCCGGCGCGCCGCCATGCTGATCTGCGAGGAGCGGACGCGGCCGCAATCGGAGCCGCCCGATCTCTGGCTCCTCTTCGCGCCGGTGAAGAAGGCGCGCACCGTCTTCATCGCGGAGAAGGCGGCCGAGATGGGCGCGCGCCGCCTCCTCCCCGTCATCACCCGCCATACGAATGCCGAGCGTGTGAACGCCGCGCGGCTCCGCGCCAACGCCGTGGAGGCGGCCGAGCAATGCGGGCTCCTCTCCGCGCCCGACGTCGCCGAGCCGCAGCGGCTCGAAGCGGCGCTCGCGGGATGGGACGGGGCGCGGCGCCTCATCTTCTGCGATGAGACGATGGCGGGCGGCGGCGCCTTCTCCGGCGTAGCCCCCGGCCCCGCCGCCATCCTGACCGGCCCGGAGGGCGGCTTCGCGCCGGAGGAGGCGGCGATGCTCCGTGCCCTCCCCTTCGCGCATCCCGTCTCGCTAGGCCCGCGCATCCTGAGGGCGGAGACGGCGGCGGTCGCGGCGATGGCGCTCTGGCAGGCGGCGGCGGGGGACTGGCGATGAGCTTCCTCCGCCCCGACGCCCGCCGCGCCCTCGCCCGCTGGGGGGAGACGGCGATCTACGCCCTCGTCACCGCCGCCGCGCTCTGGTGGATCGTGGCGGACAGCGCGCTGGCGGGGCCGTGGCGCTGGGGCCTCGCCGGCTTCGTCCTCATCGCGGGCCTCCTCCTTTCCCGCTCCGCCGCGCTCTCCGCCCTCGGGCGGCGCGAGGCTTCGGCGCCCGGCGTGGTGAATGTGGACGAGCGGCGCGTCGCCTATCTCGGCCCGCATCAGGGCGGGTTCGTAAGCCTTGACGAACTTCAGGCGATCGAGATCTGGTCGGCGGACGACGCGCATTTCCGGCATGAGGCGGAATGGGTGCTGCGCGGGCCGGCCGGTGAAGGCGCGCTGATCGTCCCGGTCTCGGCGCTCGGCGCGGAGCGGCTGATCGACGCCTTCGCCGCGCTGCCCGGCTTCGCCCCCGCCCGCGCCTTCGCCGCGCTCGCGGCGCCGCCGGGCGCCACGGTCACGATCTGGCGCCGCGGCGCCGACCCGGTGAGGCCGGCCCTTGCCGGCGGCGCGGCGGCGGATTAACCCAAGCGCGGGTCGGCGCGGATCGGCCGTCAGGAAGAGGGGCCAGCGCCATGTCCATCCCGCAACAGGGCGGCGGCGTGATCGAAAGCCGCGACCAGCTCGCCGCCTATCTCGAATCGGGATGCAAGCCGAAGGCGGACTGGCGGATCGGCACCGAGCACGAGAAGTTCGGCTTCCGCCTCGAAGACCGGAAGCCGCTGCCCTATGAGGGCGCCTGCTCGATCCGCGCGATGCTCGAAGGACTGAGGGACGGCTTCGGCTGGGCCGAGGTCCGCGAGGGCGGCAATCTTATCGGCCTCGTCAAGGACGGCGCGAATGTCAGCCTGGAGCCGGGCGGGCAACTCGAACTTTCCGGCGCGCCGCTGGAGACGATCCATCAGACCTGCGACGAGGTGAACGAGCATCTCCGCGAAGTGAAGTCTGTGGCGGACCGGATCGGCGCAGGCTTCATCGGCCTCGGCGCCGCGCCGGACTGGGGCCATGACGAGATGCCGATGATGCCGAAGGGCCGCTACCGGCTGATGACGGACTATATGGGCCGCGTTGGCACGCATGGCACCCAGATGATGTATCGCACCTGCACCGTTCAGGTGAATCTCGACTTCTCTTCCGAGCCCGACATGGTGAAGAAGCTGCGCGTCGCGCTGGCGCTCCAGCCGGTCGCAACGGCCCTCTTCGCCAACTCGCCCTATTTCGAGGGGACGCGGAACGGTCATCTGAGCTGGCGGAGCCGGATCTGGCGCGATCTCGACGCGGCGCGCACAGGCACATTGCCCTTCGTCTTCGAGGAGGGATTCGGGTTCGAGCGCTGGGTGGACTACGCGCTCGATGTGCCGATGTATTTCGTCTACCGTGACGGCAAGTATATCGACGCGCTCGGCCAGTCCTTCCGCGACTTCCTTGATGGCCGGCTGCCCGCGCTCCCCGGCAAAGTCCCGACGCTCTCTGACTTCGCGGATCATCTCACCACGATCTTCCCCGAGGCGCGGCTGAAGAAATTCATCGAGATGCGCGGGGCGGACGGCGGCCCCTGGCGGCGTATCTGCGCGCTCCCGGCGCTCTGGGTCGGCCTGATCTATGACGAGGCGGCGCTCGACGCGGCCTGGGAGCTTTGCAAGGGCTGGGACGCGGAGACGCGGGAGGCGTTCCGGGTGGACGCTTCCGTCCGCGGCCTGAAGGCCGAGGTCGCGGGCCGCCCGGCGCTTGAGATCGCGCGGGAGACGCTGGCCATCGCGGAGGCCGGGCTGAAGGCCCGCGCCCGGCCCGGCGCCGGCGGGATGCTCCCGGACGAAACGCATTTCCTCAACGCCCTGCACGAGATCGTGGAGACGGGGGAGACGCCGGCGGAGGAGCTGATCCGCCGCTTCGAGGGCGAATGGGCCGGCGATTTCGGCGCCATGTTCCGAGACTGCGCCTATTGAGCCTAAACACGCGAACGCCGCCCCCTCCTTGCCCGAGGGGGCGGCGCGCGCACCACAAACAACACTCACTCATCCCGCGGGAAACCAGCCCCACCCCGCTTTACCCCCACCCCACTCCGTCTCGGCGCCTTGCGGCCCGCCCCATCGCCGCCGTCGCCCGATGACCCTTACCTAAAGGTCAACCAAGGCGGAAAGGCGGCGCGGATGCGCCGGGGCCGGGGCGGTTCAGGGGTATCTTCGCGGCGCCTGTGCGAAAGCGCACGGCCGCGGTGCATCAGTCGACGAAGGCGCGCTCGACGACGAATTCCGCAGGCCGGTTGTTCGCGCCCTCGGTCAGCCCCGCCTTCTCGCAGAGCGCCTTGCAGTCCCGCAGCATCTCCATGGAGCCGCAGATCATCACCCGGTCATGCGCCGGGTCGAAGGGCGGAACGCCGAGCGCGGCGAAGAGGGAGCCGTCCTCGATCCGCGTCGTGATGCGGCCCATCGTCGGATAGGCCTCCCGCGTCGTCGCAGGAACATGGACCAGCTGCGCCGTCGCCATCTCGCCCAGAAGCTCGTTCGCCTTCGTCTCCGCCACGATCTCATGGCCGTAGGCGAGCTCGGCGACCTCACGGCAGGAATGGGTGAGAATCACCTGCTCGAATTTCTCATAGGTCTCCGGGTCCCGGATCAGCGAGGCGAATGGCGCGATTCCCGTGCCGGTGGAAAGCATCCAGAGCCGCTTTCCGGGCAAGAGCGCGTCGTTCACCAGCGTTCCCGTGGCCTTCTTCCGCATCAGCACGCGGTCGCCCGGCTTCAGATGCTGAAGCACGGAGGTCAGCGGCCCGTCCTCCACCTTGATGGAGAAGAACTCGATCTCCTCGTCCCAGGAGGGCGAGGCGATGGAATAGGCGCGGTAGAGCGGCTTTCCCTCGATCTCGAGCCCGATCATCACGAACTCGCCCGAGCGGAAGCGGAACTCCGCCGGCCGCTCCGTCCGGAAGGCGAAGAGCCGGTCCGTGTAATGCGTGACCTTGAGCACCTCGAGCGCGTAGACCCCGGCGGGAACGGGGTCCGGGATGCGGACTTCAGGGGCGGCGGCGATGCGGTCTTCGGGCATGGCGCGCCCCTTCTCCGGTCTCTCGATGGCCGCGAACCTAAGCGGCGCGGCGCGGAATGCAAAGGCGGAACGCCGATTTCACGTCGAATAATTCTTTTCCGATCTATACAACACCGATCGGCCGTGAATCTCAGATGCTCCGCTCGAACACGCCGCGCAGCCAGTCCGGGAACGGGCGGGAAAGCCGCGTCTCAGGGTCGAAATAGACATTCACGCAGGTCGCTGTCGCATGGCAGACGCCGTTGAGAAAGCACCCGTATCCGGTCGTGATCGAGGAGCGGCCGACGCGCAGCATCCGCCCGCCGACTTCAACGATCCCGGGGAAGTGCATCTCCTTCCGGTAGTCGATGGCGACATGGGCGAGCACGAAGTTGAGGCTCTGGTCCTGCTCGTTCTTCAGGATTTCGGTGAAGAGCCCGATCCGCCCCGCCTCGATCAGCGCGGCATAGGCCACGTTGTTGACGTGGCCCATCGAATCCTGATCCGAATAGCGGAGCGAGACGGGTTCGAAGAAGCGGAAGGCGGCGCGGTCGGTCAGATCGGGGTTCATGCGGCGGTCGGTCCTCTTGATGCGCCGGGATCATTCCGCCCAATGCGGGGCGGCGCAAGGGGCGGGGGACGGCGATGAAGATCGGGCATCGGTTCTGGTTCCTCCGTCATGGCGAGACGACATGGAACGCCATCGGCAAGACCCAGGGCCAGCTCGACGCGCCCCTCTCCGATCTCGGCCGCGCGCAGGCCGCGGAGGCCGCCCGTCTGCTGGCTTCCGAGCCCATCACCCGCATTGTCGCCTCCCCCCTGTCCCGCGCCCGCCACACGGCGGAGGCGGCGGCGGAAGCGACGGGCGCGGCGCTCGACTTCGACCCCGACCTGATGGAATGCCATCTCGGCGAGCTGCAGGGGCAGCCGCGCGGCGAGTTCGTGCGGGAGTATTTCGAGGGGACGTGGAGCCCGCCCGGCGGCGAGACTTACGCCGTCTTCGCCGCCCGCGTCCGCGCCGCGATGGCGCGGGCGGTTACGGGGCCCGGCGTCCTGATTGTCGCGCATGGCGGGCTCTGGCACGCCGCCTGCGGCGCGGCGCCCATCGCCCCGAGGCTCTGGCCGATGCCGAACGCGCTCCCGATCCGGGTCACGCCCGGCCCGGCGGAGTGGCGGGCCGA
Organism: Alphaproteobacteria bacterium; assembly: GCA_030429105.1. GTDB lineage: Bacteria > Pseudomonadota > Alphaproteobacteria > Rhodobacterales > Rhodobacteraceae > Pikeienuella. The sequence continues at coordinate 22,746 of JAUIDE010000004.1, read as the reverse complement.
GCCCCTCGGATAGCGTCTCAGGCCGCCGGCATCAGCTCCTCGACGAGCTTCGCCCAGTAGGAGCAGCCGACCGGGATGATCTCGTCGTTGAAGTCGTATTCCGGATGGTGGACGGAAGCGGTGTCCCCGTTTCCGATGAAGATGAAGGCCCCGGGCCGGACGTTCAGCATGAAGGAGAAATCCTCCCCGCCCATCAGCGGCGGCGTGTTGCGGTTCACCTTGTCCTCGCCGACGATCCGCGCCGCCACATCCGCGGCCTTCACCGTCTCCGCCTCGGAATTCACGGTCGCCGGATAGTTCCGCATGAAGTTCAGCTTCGCCGTCGCGCCGAAGGCCTTCGCGACATGCTCCGCGATCTCCCCCATCCGCCGCTCCGCCATGTCCTGCACCTCCTTCTTGTAGGTGCGGACGGTGCCCTTCAGCTTCACGCTGTCGGGAATCACATTGTAGGCCGTCGTCTCCGTCTCGAAGGAGCAGACGGAGATGACGAGGCTCTCGACCGGGTCGAGATTGCGCGACGCGATGGATTGCAGCGCGACGACGATCTCCGCCGCCACCAGCGTGGTGTCCACCGCCTTGTGCGGGATCGCGGCGTGCCCGCCCTTCCCCACCACGTCGATCTCGAAGAGGTCCGCCGCCGCCATCAGCGGGCCGGGGCGGATCGCGAAATGGCCCGCGGGCGTGCCCGGCATGTTGTGCATGCCGTAGACTTCCTCGATCCCGAACCGCTCCATCATGCCGTCGTTCACCATCTCGCGCCCGCCGCCGCCGCCCTCCTCCGCCGGCTGGAAGATGACGACCGCCGTGCCCGCGAAATTCCGCGTCTCGGAGAGATACTTCGCCGCGCCGAGGAGCATCGCCGTATGTCCGTCATGGCCGCAGGCGTGCATCTTGCCGGGAACCCTGGAGGCGTGCGGCGCCCCCGTCTGCTCCTCGATGGGAAGCGCGTCCATGTCCGCCCGGAGGCCGACGACGCGCCCGCCCTCCCCCTTGCCGCGGATCACGCCGACGACGCCCGTCTTGCCGATCCCCTCCACGACCTCGTCGCAGCCGAACTCCCTGAGCTTGGCGGCGACGAGCCCGGCGGTGCGGTGCACGTCGAACTGGAGCTCCGGATTCTCGTGGATGTCCCGCCGCCAGGCGGTGATCTCTTCATGCAGGTCGGCGAAGCGGTTGATCGTGGGCATTTTCTTCCTTTCAGGTCAGCGGCAGGGCGCGCTCCGCAAGGCGCACCCAGAAGGAGGCGCCGGCGGGCATCGTCTCGTCCGCGAAGTCGAAGGCGGGGTGGTGGCATTCGGCGCTGTCGCCGTTGCCGACGCAGATCATCGCGCCCGGCCGCGCCTCCAGCATGTAGGAGAAATCCTCTGCGCCGAGCGAGGGCGGCAGGTTCCGGATGCACGCTCCCGCAACCTCCTCCGCCACATCCGCGGCGAACGTCGCGCAACGCGCGTCGTTCACCGTGGCGGGGTAGCCCGGAACCCAGTCCACCCGCGCCGATCCGCCGGCCGAGGCGGCGATCCCGGCGGCGAGCGCGTCGATCCGCTCCCGCGCCAGCGCCCGCGCCTCCCTCGTGTAGCAGCGCACCGTCCCGTTCATCCGGCAAAGCTGCGGGATGACGTTGTGCGCCGTCGTCCCTTCCGTCGTCAGCGAGCAGATCGTGACGACGACCATCTCCACCGGGTCCATGTTGCGGGAGACGACGCTCTGCGCCGCGCGCACGAATCGGCAGGCCGCGACGAGCGGGTCGATGTTCATGTGCGGCTTCGCCGCATGCCCGCCCCTCCCCTCGATCCAGACGGTGAACTCGTCGCAGGAGGCGAGCGCCGGCCCGGGGCGGATGGCGAAAGCGCCGACAGGGAGGGAAGGCATGTTGTGCATGCCGTAGACCTCCTCGATGGCGAAACGCTCCATCATCCCGTCCTCGACCATCTTCTCCCCGCCGCCGCCATCTTCCTCGGCCGGCTGGAAGATCACCGCCACGGCCCCGGCGAAGTTCCGCGTCTCCGCCAGATGCTTCGCGGCGCCGAGCAGCATCGCCATGTGCCCGTCATGGCCACAGGCGTGCATCCTGCCCGGAACGGAGGAGGCGTGCGCCGCGCCCGTCGCCTCGAGGATAGGCAGCGCATCCATGTCCGAGCGGAGGCCGATCGTCCGGCCCGGCGCCCTGCCGCGGATCACCGCGACGACCCCCGTGCGCCCGATCCCCTCCACCACCTCGTCGCAGCCGAAATCCCGCAGCTTCGCAGCGACGATGGCTGCTGTGCGATGCACCTCGAAGCCGAGTTCGGGATGGCGGTGGAAGTCCCGCCGCCATTCGGTCATCTCGGGCAGAAGCGCGGCGAGCGAGTTCAGCACCGGCATCAGGCCGCCAGCCTTTCGATCAGCCGGCGCATGAAGGCCTCCCCGGCCTCGTATTCCTTCACGGTGATGTATTCGTCCGGCTGGTGCGCCTGCGCGATGGAGCCCGGACCGCAGATGCAGGTCGAATAGCCGCCCTCCTGGAACTGCCCGGCCTCTGTGCCATAGGAGACGACATTCTCCGAATTGTCCCCGGTCAGCGCACGGGCGAGCGCCTCGGCTGCGCCGTTCTCCTCCCGCTGGCAGGCGGGGTTCATCATCCGCTTCGTGACCTCGATCCGCGCCTCCGGCCGGATCGCCTTCATCTCGGCCTCCACCTCCGCGACGAAGGCGAGGTAGTCGTCGAGCCAGCCCTGCGGCGTCTCGGGCGGGCAGACGCGGAACTCCGACATGACCTCGCAGTATTTCGCGGTGATGTTGCCTGCAGTGCCGCCCTTGATGATCCCGCTGTGGAGCGTCGTGAAGGGCGGCTCGAAGGGGGAGGCCGGGTCCGCCTTCGCCTGGTTCTCCAACGTCCGCTCCCGCATCCAGTTCACCAGCCGGGCGCCCTGCATCACGGAGGAGACGCCGGTATGCATCAGGCTCGAATGCACCTCGAAGCCATGCACCTTCGTGATGAGGCCGACCGAGCCCTTGTGCTGCGTCACCACCTTCATCAGCGAGGGCTCGCCGACGATGACCGCCGCCGCCTTCGGCAGCGTCTCCCGCATCTCCGCGATCATCCGCGGCGCGCCGAGGCAACCGACCTCCTCGTCATAGGAGAGCGCGATCTGGATCGGCTTCCTCAGCCCCGCCTTCAGCATGTCAGGCACGAGCGCGAGGGCGAGCGCGTCGAAGCCCTTCATGTCGCATGTCCCGCGGCCATAGAGCTTCCCGTCCCGCTCCACCACCGTGAACGGGTCCGACGTCCAGTCCTGCCCGTCCACCGGCACGACGTCGGTATGGCCGGAGAGGACGACGCCGCCCTCCGTCTCGGGCCCGACCAGCGCATAGAGATTGGCCTTCGTCCCTGTCTCGTCATAGACGCGGCGGGAGGATACGCCGTGGCTGGCGAGATATTCCTCTGCGAAGTCGATGAGCGGCAGGTTTGACTCCCGGCTCACCGTCGGAAAGGAAACCAGCTTCGCGAGCATCTCCCGCGGGCTCATGTTCATCGGCATTCGTCGCTCCCGGACATTGTTGGGCGAGCCTGTGGCGGCGGCGCGGAAAGGTCAAGAAGCCTGCCCCGCTTCCACCGGTCTTGCCGCGGCGGCGCGGGAAGGCTACCTCGGGCGGAGGGCGGAACGGAGGCGCGCATGGACTCCCTGAAGGTGATATTGCTGATGATCCTCAACTTCGCCTGGTGGATCATCATCATCCAGGCGGTGATGAGCTGGCTCATCTCGTTCAACGTGCTGAACATCCGGCAGGCTTTCGTCTATCAGGTCTGGTCCGGGCTCAACCGGGTCACCGAGCCGGTCTATCGCCCGATCCGGAATTTCCTGCCCTCGATGGGCGGGCTGGACCTGACGCCGGTCGTCGTCCTCATCGCCATCGCCGCGCTCCAGGTCGTGATCGCCAACAACCTGTGACCGTGGGGCTGCCTTGGCGCCGGGCGCCGCGCGGCCTTTCCCTCCGCGTGCGCGTCACGCCACGCGGCGGCGCGGATCGCATCGAAGGTCTCGGCGAAGACGCCGCGGGCGCGCCCATCCTCCTCGTCCGCGTCTCCGCCCCGCCGGCGGAGGGGGCGGCGAACGAGACGCTTGTCAGGCTCGTCGCGAAGGCCGCGGGCGTTCCGAAGGGCGCGGTGAAGGTGGAGGCCGGCGCCGCCGCGCGCGTCAAGCGCCTCCACATCGCCGGGGACGCGGCGGCGCTCGAAGCCGCGTTCGCCGCCGCCTTCGGCTGAGCGGCGGTCAGAGCCCCGGCACGCCCCCGCGCGCGATCTCCGCCGCCGCATGCGCCTCGAAGAGCCGCAGCACCCTCGTCTTCCGCGCCCCGCGCATCGTCCCGAGGCCGAGGCGGAGCGGCGCGAACCGCCCTTCGAGCGCGACGGCGGCGAGGGCGGAGCCGTCCGGCGCCTCCCGGCTCGGGGAGCGGATGTTGAGCAGCGCATAGCCGAAGCCGCGCCCGACGAGGCTCCTGAGCACCGAAAGCTCCGCCGTCCGCTCCGCGATCAGCGGCCGGAACCCGTGCGCATGAGTAAGGCCGAGGAAATATTCCCGGCTGATCGGAAGGTCGAGCAGCACCATCGGCTCCCCGGCGAGATCGTCCAGCGCCACACTCTCTCGCGCCGCAAGGCGGTGCCCGGCCGGCAGAAGCACATACGGTGAAAGCGCGGCGAGCGGGCGGAAGGCGATCTCCGCCGGAATCTCCATGTCATAGAGCAGCGCGACGTCGATCTCCGCTCGGCGCAGAAGCTCGAAGAGCCGCGCCTGGTCCGCCTCCACCTGGCTCACCCGCGCCTCCGGGCATATGGCGGCGAAGGAGCGGCGGAGCGCCGGCAGCAGGAAGGGCGCGAGCGTGACGAAACAGCCGAGCGAAAGCGGCCCGCCCGCCGCGCTCGCCACGTCCCCCGCCACGTCATGCAGCGCCCGCCCCTGCTCCAGCAGCCGCTGCGCCTCCTGGAAGAGCCGCCGCCCGCCGGGCGTCAGGCTCAGCCCCTGCGCATGGCGGCGGACGAAGAGCTGCACGCCGAACTCCGCCTCCAGCGCAGCGATGGCGGCGGAGATGGAGGGGGAGGAGACGGAGACCTTCTCCGCCGCCCGCGCGATCGACCCGGCCTCGCCCACGGCGACGAAGTATTCGAGCTGGCGAAGCGTAAAGCGGAGCGGCATGGCCTGAGCCTGCGGGAGCGGCGGGCGGCGCGCAAGGGCCGCCCGGCCTTGCGGGGCGCCCCCGCCCGCGCCATTCTCCGCGCCGCCCAAGGAGGATTCATGTCCGATCTCGCCCTCGTCTCCCGCTCCGCCGGCGGCGCCGTCGCCACCGTCACGCTCAACCGTCCGGAGGCGCTCAACGCGCTTTCGCTCGCGCTCGAGGCCGCGCTCCGCGACGCCTTCGCCGCGCTGGCGGCGGACGATGCGGTGCGCGCCATCGTGCTCACCGGCGCGGGCCGCGCGTTCTGCGCCGGGGTGGACCTGAAGGAGCTGGGGAGCGGGGCCGGCATGGGCCGGGTCTGGCACGGGCCGGGCTCGCTCTCCCATCTCATGCGCGACTCGAAGGCGCCGATCATCGCCGCCGTGAACGGGCCGGCGATCACCGGCGGTCTCGAACTCGCGCTCCAGGCCGATTTCATCGTCGCCTCGGAAGCGGCGCGCTTCGCGGACACCCATGCCCGCGTCGGCATCACCCCCTCCTGGGGCCTCTCCCAGATCCTCCCTCGCCTCATCGGCCCCGCCCGCGCCCGGCGCATGAGCCTCACCGGAGGCTTCGTCGACGCGAAGACGGCCTATGAATGGGGCCTCGTCACAGAAGTCGTTCCCGCCGCCGACCTTCTCCCCCGCGCCGAGGCGCTGGCCGCCGAGATCGCGGAGACGGACGCGCTGGCGGCGGGCCGCATCCGCGGGCTGATGGCCGCGGGCGAGGGGCGGCCGCTCGAGGAGGCGCTACGGATGGAGACGGAGATGTTCGACCGGCACATGGCGGGCGTGACGCCCGAAGCGGTGGAGGCGCGCCGCGCCGCGGTGCAGGCCCGCGGCAAGCGCATCGCGGCGGGAGCGGGCGCATGAGCGCGCCCCTCCTCTTCACCCCGGTCTCGCTCCGCGGCCTCACGCTCCGCAACCGCATCGTCATCGCGCCGATGTGCCAGTATTCGGCGGAGGAGGGGCTGGCGAACGACTGGCACTTCTCCCATCTCACCGCCTTCGCCCGCGGCGGCGCCGGCGCGATCATGACGGAGGCCGCGGCGGTGCAGGCGCGCGGGCGCATCACCCACGGAGATCTCGGCATCTGGTCCGACGCGCATGCCGAGGCGCTGAAGCCGATCACCCGGTTCATCGCGGCGCAGGGCGCGGCGCCCGGAATCCAGCTCGCCCATGCGGGCCGCAAGGCGTCGATGCAGCGCCCCTGGTACGGCAACGGCCCGCTCGGGCCGGAGGATCACGCCCGCGGCGACATGCCCTGGAGCATCGTCGGCGCCTCCCCCGTCCCGCTTGACGAAGGCTGGCTCACGCCGGAGGAGATGACGGAGGCGGACATCCTGCAACTGATCGGGGATTTCGCGACGGCTGCGAAACGCGCCGACGCCGCGGGCTTCGCCTTCGCGGAGCTTCACGCCGCCCACGGCTACCTGATCCAGACCTTCCTCTCCCCCCTCTCCAACAAGCGGAACGACCGCTGGGGCGGGGACCTCGCCGGCCGCATGCGCCTCGCTCTGGAGACGGCGCGCGCCGTCCGCGCGGCGTGGCCGGAGGGGAAGCCGCTCTTCACGCGCATCTCCTCGGTGGACGGGATCGACGGCGGCTGGACGCTGGACGAGAGCGTGATCCTCGCCGGGGAGCTGAAGGCGCTCGGCGTCGACGTGATCGACTGCTCGTCCATGGGCAATTCCGCCGGCGGCGCCACCGCGAACCCGGCCGCCCGCGGCGCCGGGTTTCAGACCCCCTATTCCGCCCGCATCCGGCGGGAGACGGGCGCGAAGACCATGGCCGTCGGCCTCATCCTCGACGGGCCGATGGCCGAGGAGGTCCTTCAGGAAGGCCGCGCCGACCTGATCGCCATCGGGCGCGAGGCGCTCTTCGACCCGTTCTGGGCTCACCACGCCGCGCATGATCTCGGGGTGGAGGACTGGTCCGCCTGGCCGAAGCAATACGGCTGGTGGCTGGAGCGCCGCGCCGGCGCCGTCCGCCGCATCCGCGAGGCGCCGGAAGGCCGGAAACTCCCGCCGGCCTGACGCGCGGGGCGCGCCTTGCCCCCGCTCCCCGCCCGGAGTAGGTTCCGCGCCCGCGCGGCGGCGGTCGCCGCGCGGCGAAAGAGGTCTCTCCCATGTTCCACGGCTCGCTCCCTGCGCTCGTCACCCCCTTCCGGGACGGAGCGGTGGACGAGAAAGCCCTGGCCGATCTCGTCGAATGGCAGATCGCGGAGGGGAGCCACGGCCTCGTCCCCGTCGGCACGACCGGGGAGAGCCCGACCCTGAGCCATGAGGAGCACGAGCTCGTCATCGCCCTCGTCGTCCGGGCGGCGAAGGGGCGCGTGCCCGTCATCGCCGGCGCGGGCTCCAACAACACGGCGGAGGCGATCCGCTTCGTCGAATTCGCGAAGAAGGTGGGGGCGGACGGAGCGCTCGTCGTCACGCCCTATTACAACAAGCCGACCCAGCGCGGCCTCTACGCCCATTACAAGGCGCTGAACGACGCGGCGGACATCCCGATCATCATCTACAACATCCCCGGTCGGTCCGTGGTCGACATGTCGGTGGAGACGATGGCGCGCCTCGCCGAGCTCCCCAACATCGCCGGCGTGAAGGACTCGACCGGAGACGTCTCCCGCGTCTCCGACCAGCGCGCCGCCTGCGGGAAGAACTTCATCCAGCTGACGGGGGAGGACGCGCAGGCGCTCGGCCACCGCGCGCATGGCGGCGTGGGCGCGATCTCCGTCACCGCCAATGTCGCGCCGCGTCTCTGCGCCGAATTCCAGAACGCCCTCTCCGCAGGGGACTGGGGCGTCGCGCGCGACCTGCATGACCGGCTGATGCCGCTCCACCGCGCGCTCTTTGTCGAGCCCGGCGTCGTCGGCGCCAAGACCGGCCTCTCCCTCCTCGGCAAGTGCTCCGACGAGGTCCGCTCCCCGCTCACCCCGGCCCTGCCCGAGACGAAGGCGGCGATCCGCGCGGCGATGGTCTCCGCCGGCGTACTGAACGGCTGATGGCCCCGAAGAAGGAGCCGAAGCAGAAGATCGCCGCGGAGAACCGCAAGGCGCGGCACAACTACTTCATCGAGGAGGAGCTCGAGGTCGGAATCATGCTCGAAGGCTCGGAGGTGAAGGCGCTGCGCGAAGGGCGCGCGCAGATCGCGGAGAGCTACGCCAATGTCGAGGGCGGGGAACTCTGGCTCATCAACGGCTACATCCCCGCCTATGACAAGGCCAAGACCTTCGGCCATGACGAACGCCGCCGCCGCAAGCTCCTCGCAAAGAAGGCGGAGATCGCGAAGCTCTGGCAGGGGATCGGGCGCGAAGGGGCGACGCTGGTGCCGCTGAAGCTCTATTTCAACGAGAAGGGCGTCGCGAAGCTCTCCATCGGGATCGCCCGCGGCAAGAAGATGGCCGACAAGCGCGAGACGGAAAAGGCGCGGGACTGGGCGCGGGACAAGGCGCGCCTCTTGCGGGACCGGGGATGAAAGACCTCTTCGCCGCGCTCGACGCGACCTGGCCCGCGGCCGAGACGCGGGAGCGCGCGGGCTGGCTGCTGCGCCGGGGCGCCGGCGGCGGCCGCCGCGTCTCCTCCGCCACCGCGTTCCGCCCGGATGCGGACATCGCCGAGGCCGAGGCGGGACTGGCGGACTGGGCGCAGCCGCCCGTCTTCCGACTCTCCGGGGAGGAGACGGCGCTCGACGCGGCGCTCGAAGCCCGCGGCTACGCACTGGAGGCGCCTTCCGTCCTCTTTTCCGCCCCCGCCGCCTCCATGCTGGACGACCGGCCGGAAACCGCTCGCGTCGTCCGCGGCGCCGGGCGCGTCGCGCTGATGGAAGAGATTTGGGCCGCGGGCGGCATCGGCCCCGCCCGCCTCGCGGTGATGGACCGCGCCGCGCCGCCGAAAGCCTTCATGCTCGCAAGGCTGGGGGACCGGCCCGCCGCCGTCGCCTTCGTCGCCGCCTCGGGCGGCGTCGCGATGATCCACGCGGTCGAGACTTCGCCCGAACATCGCCGCAAGGGCGCCGCGCGGATGCTCCTCGCCGCCGCGGCGCGCTTCGCGGTCGAGAGCGGGGCGGAAACGCTCGCCCTCGCTGTCGAGGCGAGGAACGAACGCGCGATCCCGCTCTATCTCTCTCTCGGCATGGCGGAGCGGGCGCGCTATCATTACCGGGTCAAGCCGGGCTGAACCCGGCGAGGAGGCGATATGGGCGGAGAGCGGCTGACGGCGCTGAACCTTCCGGCGGTCGAGCCGCTGCCGGAGGATATCGAGAAGTACTACCGGGTCTGCGAGGAAAAGCTGGGGATGATCCCCAATGTCCTGGCCGCCTACGCCTTCGCGCCGGAGCGGCTGCGCGCCTTCTCGCGCATGTATAACGAGCTGATGCTGGCCGAGTCGGAGCTGACGAAGGCGGAGCGGGAAATGATCGCCGTCGCCGTCTCGTCGGAGAATCACTGCTTCTACTGCCTCGTCGCGCATGGCGCCGCGCTCCGGCAATTGACGGGCGACCCGGCCCTCGCCGAGACCATCGCCGCGAATTACCGGATGGCGGACCTGCCGCTCCGCCAGCGCGCGATGCTGGACTTCGCGGTTCAGGTCACGAAGGCCAGCGCGACGATCGGAGAGGCGGACCGGGAGGCGCTGCGCGCCGCCGGCTTTTCCGACCGGGCGATCTTCGACATCGCGGAGGTGGCGGCCTTCTTCAACATGACGAACCGCGTCGCCTCCGCCATCGCCATGCGGCCGAACGCGGAGTATCACGGGCAGGCGCGGTGATCCGGGCCGCGCTGGCGCTTGCGCTTGCGCTCCTGGCCGGCGCCGCGGCGGCGCAGGAGGAGGCGGCGCCGGAATTCGGCGCGCTGGAAGGGGCGGAGCTCAGCCATTTCCTGACACGGAGTTTCGACGAATACGCACTGCCCACGGGCCGTTTCACGCGGGAGGAGAAGCCGGTCCGCGTCGTCGAGGGGGCGGTGCGGGAATTCGTCTACCGGCTGGAGGGTGAGACCTCGACCCTGGAGGCGATCCGCAATTACGGGCGGCGCTTCGAGGAACTGGGCTACGACATTCTCTTCGAATGCGCCGGGGACGAATGCGGCGGGTTCGACTTCCGCTTCGGGACCTATCTGGTCGAGCCCCCGGCGATGCGGTTCGACCTCGCGGATTTCCGCTACCTCGCGGTGGAGGCGGAGGGGCGCGCCGCCTCCGTCACCGCCTCGCGGCAGGGCGGTCGGCTTTATGTCCAGATCGTCGCCGTGGCCGGGGAGGCGGCGCCGGAGCGGATGACGCCGGCCGGAGCTGCGCCGGCGCCGCGCGCGAAACCGGGCGAGGCGCGGCTCTACGAGATCGCCCGCCGGCTTACGGAAGACGGCGCTGCGCCGCTGGACGGCATCGCCTTCGAGGCGGGCTCGGCGCAGCTGACGGCGGAATCCGGCCCGGTGCTGGACGAGGTGGCGAAGGTGCTGCGCGCGAATCCGGACCTGTCCTTTCTCGTCGTCGGCCATACCGACAACGAGGGCGCGCTTACGCCGAACATCGCGCTGTCGCTCAAGCGCGCTGAGGCGGTGGCGGCGCGGCTCGAAGCGGCGGAAGGCGTCGGCTCGGGTCGGCTCATCCCTTATGGCGTCGGCTTCCTCGCCCCGCGCGCCTCGAACATGAGCGAAGAGGGCCGGGCGCTGAACCGTCGGGTGGAGCTTGTGCTGCCGTGAGGCCCCACATCGTCGAAGGCGCAGGGCGATTGCGGAAGCCGCCTCAAAAAATATCATAGATTCAATGAATTAGCTTCGATAACCGTGGTTATCCTCCCAGATCGGGCGATTCTGGCCTGCCCGCGGAGAACGGGTGGCTCCCCTCAGCGCCGCCTGAAAGCCGCCGCCAGCTCCACATGGCCGGACCAGAGGAACTGGTCGACCGGAACCACCCAGTCCATCGCATAGCCGCCGTCGATCAGCGTCCGCGCGTCCCGCGCGAAAGTCGCGGGCTCGCAGGAGAGCATGGCGAGCCGCTCCGGCCCCGCCTTCGCCAACTCTTCGCATTGCGCCGCCGCCCCCGCCCGCGGCGGGTCGATCACTGCGCCCTCAAGCCCCGCCAGCTCGGGCGAGAGCAGGGGCCGGCGGAAAAGGTCCCGCACCCAGGCGACGACCCGCTTCAATCCCGGCGCGGCGCGCCACCCGGCGTCGAGCGCGGCGACCATCGCCGCCTCCCCCTCCACCGCCAGCACCTCCGCCTGTTCGGCGAGCGGCAGGGCGAAGGCGCCGGAGCCCGCGAACAGGTCCGCGATCCGCTTTGCCGGGCCGAGCGCCTCCCGCGCCGCCTCCAGCAGCGCCGCCTCCCCCTCCCTCGTGGCTTGCAGGAAGCCGCCCGGCGGCGGCTCCACAAGCGCCGCGCCGAAGCGGTGGAAGGCTGGCCGCCGCGAGGCGACGATCTCCCCGCCCCAGGCGAGGCGCGCGAGGTCCGCCTCCTCCGCCAGCGCGACAAGATCGCCCCAGAACGCCGGATCGAGCGGCTTGCCGCCCTCCGCGGCGAGGTCGAGCCCGCCTTCGGAGAGCGTCGCCGTCACCCTGAGCTCCCCCTTCCGCGACCCGCCGATCCGCGCGAGGCCTCGCGCCGCCTCCAGCGCAGCGAGGAGCGGCGGGGCGACCAGATGGCACTCCTCCAGAGCCGCAATCTCCCCGCTCCGCCGCCCGTGAAACCCGGCGATCGCCCCGGTCTTCGTCCGCCGCGCGGCGAAGACGGCCCGGCGTCGAGAACGGGGCGGAGAGGTTCGCGTCTCCCGTATCTCCACGCCCTCGATCCCCCGGCGGGCGAGCGCCTCCGCGATCCGGTCCCGCTTCCACCCGGCGAGGAAGACCCCGGAGGCGTGCTGGAGCGCGCAGCCGCCGCAGACGCCGAAATGGCGGCAGGGCGGCGCGGCGCGATCCGGCGAAGCGCGGAGGATATCGGGCGCCGCCATCCGCCCGCCTTCGACGACCCCGCGCACCCGCTCCCCCGGCAGGGCGAAGGGAACGAAGACGCCCCCCTCCGCCTCCCCGTCTCCCGCCGATCCAAGGCGGAGGATATCGAGTTCCGCATCCATGACGCCGCCTTACGCCGCCCGCCGCCCCGCCGCCAGAGGGCCCGCGCTTCTTGCGCGCCGCCGCGCCCCATGCTTTACCGCGACGACCTGAACGGGAGGACGATCATGGACAAGTTCGACAAGCTCACCGGCGTCGCCGCGCCGATGCCGCTCATCAACATCGACACCGACATGATCATCCCCAAGCAGTTCCTGAAGACGATCAAGCGCACCGGCCTCGGCAAGAACCTCTTCGACGAGATGCGCTATGACGAGGCGGGGAACGAGAAGCCCGACTTCGTGCTGAACAAGCCTGCCTATCGCGAGGCGAAGATCATCGTCGCGGGCGAGAACTTCGGCTGCGGCTCGAGCCGGGAGCACGCGCCCTGGGCGCTGCTCGATTTCGGCATCCGCTGCGTGATCGCCCCGTCCTTCGCGGACATCTTCTACAACAACTGCTTCAAGAACGGCATCCTGCCGATCGCCCTGCCGCAGGAGGAGGTCGACAAGCTGCTCGACGACGCCGCGCGCGGCGCGAACGCTGTGCTGACCGTCGATCTTGAGCGGCAGGTGATCTCCGGGCCGGACGGCGGCGAGATCGCCTTCGAGGTCGACGCCTTCCGCAAGCATTGCCTCCTCAACGGCCTCGACGATATCGGGCTCACGATGGAGAAGGCGGCCGATATCGACGCCTTCGAGGCGAAGCGGGCCGCGAGCCAGCCGTGGCTCGCCGGCGCCTGATCTCCGGATTGCGGCGAAGAGAGGGCGTCTCCCCTCGCAAAGCGAGCTGAGCCCCGCTATCCTCCAACCACCGGGGAGGCGGGGGAGAAGCGATGCGGCGCGGGGCCTATGCGGCGGGCATGTTCACGGCCTCCGCCTTTTTTCTCCCCGTCGCGCTCGCGCCCGGCCCCCTCACTCTGGCGCATGGCGCGGCGACGACGTTGGCCTTGTGGCTCGGCTTCGCGGCCTGGCGGGGGCACAGGCGTCGCGATCTCCCTTCGTCTTTGCCGCTCCGAATTTTCCCGGTGGCATTGGGGCTCACGCTGTCGGCGGCCGCCGTGTTCCTCGCCGTGATCATGGGGGCCTGGGCGGAGCCCGGCGAGCCGCTCCTTACGCTTGTCGCGCTGCTCCAGTCCTGGTGGCTCTTCCCGGCCAGTCCGGTGGCTATGTTCGCGGTGTCAGAGCCCGGGCTTCCGCCGATTTCCGAGGCGGACGCCCGGTCCGCCACTCTGGCGGCGACGGCCGCGCTCTTCGCGGGATCAGTGTTCGGTTTCCTGACGCTGATCGGCGCGATATCCGACAGGGCGAGCCTGCGCGACCATGCGTTGATTTGGAAGGACGGGCGGGCGCCGAACGGCGTGGCGCAGCTTTCCGACCGGGGCGCGCGGGGTCTGAGACCGGTATCCGACCCGCTCTCCGCCGCCCGGCTGGCCCCGGTTTCGGGCCGGCTCTGGCTGCGCGCGCTCTCGCTTTTCGTCGCCTTCTTCTGTCTTCTCTATGCTCCGGTCTTCGCCCGGCTGATCGGAGGCGCGCAGATTCCGCAGATCGAGGCGGCGTTCTCGACCGCGGCCCTCGGAGGCCCCTTCATCTCGATCTGGTTGATCGGACTTTGGGGGACGTGCCTCTCCTCCGCCCTGATTTTCTCCGCGGCCTATCTGCACCTCGGCTTTACGCTCGCTCGATGAGGGCGGCGGCGGCGTTCCTCGCTGTCTTGCTCGGCTCGGCCGCTTCGGCGGAGGAACCGCCGCCGCCGACCGAGGGTTCCGTTCGCATAGCGACCTTCAACGCCGCAATGAGCCTCCCCGCACCGGGCGAACTCGTACAGCGCCTGCGGCTCGGCGGCTCGAAACGAATCGACATTGCGGCGGAGGTCATCCAGCGGGTGCGCCCGGATGTGATCCTGATCAACGAGATCGATCATGACCGGCGCGGCGTCGCTGCGGCGCTCTTCCGCGACCATCTGCGGGAAGGGAGAGGCGGCGCGGAGGGGATCGACTACCCCCATCTTTTCACGGCCCCGGTGAATACCGGCCGTCCCTCCGGCTTCGATCTCGACAGCGACGGGCGGAAGGACGGGCCGCGGGACGCGTTCGGTTATGGCCGCCATGAAGGGCATTACGGTATGGTCGTGCTCTCCCGCTTGCCTCTCGACGCCGCGGGCGCGCGCACCTTTCGCGAGACGCTCTGGGCCGACATGCCCGGGAACCTCATGCCGGCGGACCATTTCGGAGAGGCGGCGAGCGCGCTCCGGCTCTCTTCGAAGAGCCATTGGGACATCCCGGCCCGCCTGCCGGACGGTCGCATCATCCACCTCCTCGCCTCGCACCCGACCCCGCCGGTCTTCGACGGGCCGGAAGATGCGAACGGGCGACGGAACCATGACGAGATCCGCTTCTGGGTCGACTATATCGGCGGCGCCGACTGGATGAAGGACGATCAGGGCCGCGCCGGCGGGCTTGCCCCCGACGCCGCCTTCGTCGTCCTCGGCGATCTCAATGCGGACCCGGCGGACGGGGCGGCGCGGCGCGGCGCTCTCCAGCTCCTCCTCGCGCTGACGGAGGACCCGGCGCCCGGGAGCGCGGGCGGCGCTGCGGCGGCGGACAAGGGGCATCGCGGCGACCCTGCGCTCGACACGGCGGACTGGCGCGCGCCGCCGGAGGGACCGGGGAACCTGCGGGTCGATTACGTTCTTCCCTCGAAGCAATGGGAGATCACCGGCTCCGGCGTGTTCTGGCCAGCGCCGGATTCGCCCCTCGCCCGCCTCCTGGGCCGCGACGGGCCGGACCATCGGCTAGTCTGGGTCGATCTCCGCTGAGACCGCAGGAAACGGGTGGCGCGGCGCGTCTCCGGCCCGCACATTCGGGGCGAAGGAGACGACGATGAACCAGATTCCCTCCCCCTCCGCCTTCCACTACGGCCTGATCGCCGAGGCGCTGCGCCTGATCGAGGAGGCGGCGCCGGAGCAGCCGGGGCTCGACGAGATCGCCGCCCGGATGGGCTTCTCGCCCGCGCATTTCCAGCGGATGTTCTCCGAATGGGTCGGCGTCTCGCCCAAGCGTTACATGCAATACCTGACGCTCGACCTCGCCAAGCGGCTGCTGGCGGAGCGCTTCACGGTGCTGGAGACGACGATGGAGGCCGGTCTCTCTTCGCCCGGCCGGCTCCATGACCTCTTCGTGCGGTGGGAGGCGATGAGCCCCGGCGCCTGGGCCTCCGGCGGCGAAGGGCTCGACATCGCCTTCGGCTGGTTCGACGGCCCGTTCGGCGAGACGCTGGCGATGGGGACGGAGCGCGGGCTTTGCGGCATGGCCTTCGCGGCGGAGACGGGGCGCGCCCCGGCGCTCGCGGACATGAAGGGGCGCTGGCCGAACGCGCGCTTCCGGGAGGACCCCGCTTCGCTTGCACCCTGGGTTTCGGCGGCGTTCGGCGGCGGGGGCGAAGCGCGACTGGCGCTGATCGGCGCGCCGTTCCAGATCAAGGTCTGGGAGGCGCTGCTTTCGGTGCCGACCGGGCATGTGACGACCTATTCCGAGATCGCCCGAGTTGTTGGCAAGCCCAAGGCGGCGCGGGCCGTGGGCACGGCGGTGGGGCGCAACCCGATCTCCTGGCTCATCCCCTGCCACCGCGCCCTGCGGAAGAGCGGCGAACTCGGCGGCTATCATTGGGGCCTGCCGGTGAAGCGGGCGATGCTGGCCTGGGAGGCGGCGCGGGCGGGCGCCTGAGGCTCAGAGCCGGCGGAGCCGCGCGGCGCCCGCCTGCATCTCGCCCTCCGCCCGGTCGAAACGGAGATGGGCGAGGCCTTCGCCCCCCGCGACGGTGTGGAGCGTGCCGGCGGGCTTGCCCTCCGCCTCCACCGGCGTTCCGGGCGAGGCTTCGCCCTCGACCGCGACACGGACGAGGCCCTTCTTCAGCTCGGTCTTGTGCTTCATCCGGGCCGTGACCTCCTGCCCGACATAGCAGCCCTTGCGAAAGTCGACGCCGCGCAGCCGCTCGAACCCGGCTTCGAGGATATAGGTCTCGTCCGGGATCAGCTCCGCGCCGCTTTCGGGGACGAGACGGGCGACGCGGAGGGCGTCATAGGCCGACTGGCTCCCTTCCTTCGCGCCCTCAGGCCGTTCGAGGCCGTAGAGGCGGAAGCCGAGCGCCGGGTCGCGCGGGTCCGCCAGCGCGCCCTCGGGCGGCTCGCCGCCCCAGAAGAGCGCGACCGGAACGCCGGCCGGCGCGATCTCCACCTTCCGGCGCAGGCGATACATCGTGAGCCGCTGGACGAGCGCCGCCGCCCGGTCCGCCGCCACGTCTAGGAGGAAGCCTTCCCCCTCCCGAAGGATGAAGAAGTCGAAGAGGTACTTCCCCTGCGGCGTGAGCAGCGCGGCGTAGAGGAGCGCGCCTTCGCCCAGCTTCGAGAGATCGTTGGTCACGAGGTCCTGGAGGAAGGATTCCGCCTCCGGCCCGGCGACGCGGACGGTCGCCCGCGACTCGGCCTGCATCCAGCACCCCTCGCCCATTCGCGCCTCCCTTCAGGATCGTCCCGCGAAGATAGGGGCGGCCGAGCCGTTTGGCGACCGCCCCCATGCGCACAGTGCGCAGCCATCTCAACCCTATGGCGATAAAGACGAATCTATCATGATACCCCATGAGCGCAAATCGGCGCTCCGCCGGGCGAACGGGGCTTGCGAAACCGGCGTTCCGGCCCGATGCTTCCGCCGCCAGAAACGGGAGAACGCCATGTCCACCTCGATCCTCCGCCATCCGACCACCCACAACGACCCGCATTGGGAGATGCGCTGCGACCTCGCCGCCTGTTTCCGCTGGGCGGTGCGGATGAACTGGCATGAGGGCGTCTCCAACCACTTCTCCGCCGTGGTGGATGATGAGGGCGGCTCCCGCTTCCTGATGAACCGGGACCAGATCCATTTCACCCGGGTCACTGCCTCCAACCTCCTCCTGCTCGACGCAAACGACCCCGACGTCATGAAGGGGCCGGACGCGCCGGACCCGACCGCCTGGGCGCTCCATGGCGCGATCCACCGCCGCGTGCCGTTCGCGAAGGTCGCGATCCATCTCCATTCTAAATACGCCACCGTCCTCGCCTCGCTGGCGGACAGCCGGCTTCCGGCCATCGACCAGAATTCGGCGATGTTCCATGACCGCGTGGTGATCGACGAGAACTATGGCGGCCTCGCCTTCGACGAGGAAGGGGAGCGCGTCGCCTCGCTCTTCACCGATCCGAAGAAGAAGGTGATGGTGATGGGCAACCACGGGATCATGGTGATCGGCGAAACGATCGCCGAGGCGATGAACCGGACCTATTTCTTCGAGCGGGCGACGGAGAACTACATCACCGCGCTGATGACGCAGCGGCCGCTCCGCTATCTCTCCGACGAGGTGGCCGAGGCGGTCGCCTTCGAGACGGAGCGCTATCCGGGCCAGGCCGTGCGGCACATGGCGGAGATCCGGCTCAACCTCGACAAGACCGAGCCGGACTACGCCGCGTGACGGAGGGCGCCGTCGAGATCGGCGGGCCGCGCCCCGGCGATCTCGGCTGGCTGATCGGGCTTCACGGGCGCTGGTACGCCGCCCATTGCGGCTTCGGGCTCAACTTTGAGCGCATCGTGGCGGGCATCGCGGCGGACGTGTCCGCCCGGCTCGCCCCGCCCCGCGTCTCCATGCTCTTCGCCCGGGATGAGAGCGGCCCGCTCGCGACGCTGACGGCGGACGGGGAGGACAGGGACGAGGCCGGGCGCGGCCATATCCGGATCGTGATCGCGGAGGAGCGGGCGCGCGGACTCGGCCTCGGCCATAGACTGATGGCGGAGGGGCTGGCGGCGTTGCGGGAGGCCGGGCTCAGGGGCGCGTGGCTCGACACTTTCGCCGGGCTCGACGCGGCGCGCGCCGTCTATCTCCGCGCGGGGTTCCGGCTTCTCCATGAAGCGGAGGGGCTAAGCTGGGGCGCTCCGGTGCGGGAGCAGCGCTACGCGCTCGACTTCTGAAGGCGGCCTCCTACTCCGCCGGGCGGGGCAGGATCGGCGGCGAAATCTCGTCCGGGATCGGGCAGCGATAGGGCGTGCGCGCCAGCATTCGTTCGTGCTCCGCCTTTGCGGCGGCGAGGGCCGCGGGCTCCGCGATCAGACGCGCCGCCGTCGCCGCCATGATCTTCGCCGCGTGGACCATCCCCTTCTTCGCCAGCGGCGACTTGCCCTGCGCCGTGAGCTGCCAGGTGTGGAAGGGCGTCCCGAGCGCGCAGGTCGTCACCCGCGCCTGAACCGTTGGCGCGGCCCAGCTCACATCGCCGACATCGGTCGAACCGTCCCCGCCTTCGGGCCGACGGTCGAGCGGCAGGAGGTCTTCCGAAAGAGGGGCGTCGGGGTCCACATCCACCCCCATGCGGCGCATCGCGGCCGCCGTATCTTCGGGGCCGAGCGTGGCGCGGATGGCGCGGGCGAAGTCCCGATCCGCCTCGTCGAAGGCGGGGGGGCCGAGACGGTCGAACTCGGCCTGCATCGCCGCCTCCAACGAGGAGTTGCCGACGAGATTTGAGACGCCGGAAAAGATGCGCGTCTCCACCCGCGTCTCCGTCATCAGCGCCGCACCCTCCGCGATCTTGCGGACGCGGGCGACGAGCGCAGCGAGGCCCGCATTGTCCCGCGCGCGGATGAGCTGGCGCACGGTCGCCTTCGCCTGCACGACATTGGGCGCGGCCCCGCCGGCGTCGATATAGGCGTAGTGGATGCGGGCGTCGTCGGGCATGTGCTCCCGCATGTAGTTGACGCCGACATTCATCAGCTCCACCGCGTCGAGCGCGGAACGGCCGAGCTCCGGCGCGCCGGCGGCGTGGGCCGCCTTGCCGTGGAAGGTGAAGTCGATCCGAGTGTTGGCGAGCGCGCGGGCATGGTCAACCGCGGTGAAATAGGCCGGGTGCCAGGTGATCGCGGCGTCCACATCGGCGAAGAGCCCGGCGCGGACCATGTAGGTCTTCGCCGCGCCGCCCTCTTCCGCCGGGCAGCCGTAATAGCGGACGCGGGCCTCGATCCCCGCTTCGGCCAGCCAGTCCTTCACCGCGGTCGCGGCGAGGAGGGCGGCGGCGCCGAGGAGGTTGTGGCCGCAGCCATGACCGGCCCCGCCGGGCTCGACCGGCCGGTGCTCGGCGACGCCGGCCTGCTGGCTGAGGCCCGGCAGCGCGTCATATTCGCCGAGGATGGCGATGACAGGCCCGCCCTCCCCCGCCTCGCCGATCACCGCGGTGGGGATGCCGGCGGGCGCTTCGGTGATGCGGAAACCCTCGGCGCGGAGCGCGGCCTCATGCTCCGCGACGGCGCGGAACTCGGCATAGAGCGTCTCGGGCGCGTCGAATATCCGGTCGGACAGGGCGAGGAAGGGCGCGCGCTTCGCCTCCACAAGGTCGGGGATCGGGTCGGAATTCCGCATTGTCGTCTCCTGTCTTGCCGCGCCATCTGATGCGCCGGAGCGGCGGCGCGCAAGCTCAGGCGCGCCGGAAGGCGAGGAAGCCTGTCATCGCCGCCCAGGCGAGGGCGAGCGCGCCCCAGGTGATCGCGTATTCGAGGTGATTGTTCCGCACGTCCACCACGGCGATGGGCTGCGGCAGCGGCCATTCGCCGGTCGCAGTGGAGGTTTCCGCAACGACCAGAACGGGCTCTGCGTCGAAAAGCGCGGCCATCTCAGCAAGGTCGCGCTCCGTCCAGACGTTGTCCGACGCGCCGAAATCGGGGCCTTCGTCGCCCTCCCCGGGCCAGCGGAGAGCGCCGACGAGCGTGATCGGCCCTTCGGGCGCAGGAGTCGGGCGGGAGGCGGCGCCGCCCTCGTTCTTCTCCTCGACGGGGACATAGCCGCGATCGACCATCACGCGGCGGCCATCGGCGAGGGTGAAGGGCTGGATCACGCGGTAGCCCGGCCCGTGCGGGCGGACCGAGGTGAGGAGCGGCGCATCGACGAAGCCGTGCGCGCCCGGCGCGAAGTCGAACGAGCCGCTCAGCACGACGCGGGAGAATTCCTGGCTCTCCGGCTCGAAGGCGGCTGGGAGAGGCACGGGATCGGCGGCGAGCCGCGCCTCGAGCTGCGCGATCACGCCCTCTTTCCATTCGAGCCGCTGCACTTGCCAGATGCAGAGGCCGATCAGGATCAGGACGCCGAGGACGCCCGTCGCCAGAACGCCGATGCGTCCTAAAGAAGAAGGGCGGCCGGAGCCGCCCTTTTCCGGTCTCGGGGTCATCGGAGCCTCAGGCGCCCCAGATGTAAACGGCCATGAAGAGGAAGAGCCAGACGACGTCCACGAAGTGCCAGTACCAGACGGCCGCCTCGAACCCGATGTGCTTCTCAGGCGTGAAGTGCCCCTTCAGCGCGCGGATATAGCAGACGGCGAGGAAGATCGTGCCGACGATCACATGGAACCCGTGGAACCCGGTCGCCATGTAGAAGTTCGCGCCGTAGATGTTGCCGGCGAAGCCGAAGGCGGCGTGGCTGTATTCATAGGCCTGGGTGACGGTGAAGAGCACGCCGAGCAGCACGGCGATGAGCAGGCCCCACTTGAGCCCGTCCCGGTCCCCCTCCTGCACGGCGTGGTGCGCCCACGTCGCAGCGCAGCCGGAGCAGAGGAGAATCAGCGTGTTGATGAGCGGCAGATGCCACGGGTCGAAGGTCTCGATCCCCACCGGCGGCCAGACGCCATCCGCGCCGTAGGCGGTCGCGGTCGTCTTCGTGGCGACATCCGCCATCGGATAGATCGCGTGCTTGAAGAAAGACCAGAACCAGGCCGAGAAGAAGGCGACCTCGGAGGCGATGAACATGATCACGCCGTAGCGGAGGCCAATGGAGACGACGGGCGTATGATCGCCCGCCTGGCTCTCCGCCACCACTTCCGACCACCAGCCGTACATGACGTAGAGAACGCCGAGGAGGCCGACGACCGCGATCAGCGGCGTGTAGTCATGGAACCAGAGCACTGCGCCGAAGAGCATGACGAAGGCGCTCATCGCGCCGAGGAAGGGCCAGATGCTCGGCGCAATGATGTGGTAGTCGTGGTTCTTCTCGTGGGCCATCTCGTTTCCCCTCGGCGGATTTCGCCTTGTCACCCGGCCGGGTCGGGCGCGTCAACGTCTTGCGGCGCGGCGGCCGCTTCCGGCAGGTCGGTTTCGTGGAACGTATAGGAGAGCGTGATCGTGTGGACGAGGGCGGCCTCCTCATCCTCCATGATCGAGGGATCGACATAGAAGGTCACCGGCATCTTCACCGTCTCGCCGGGCTGCAGCACCTGCTCGGTGAAGCAGAAGCAGGCGATCTTGGTGAAATGGCCGCCGGCTGAGAAAGGCGTGACGTTGAAGCTCGCAGTTCCGGCGACCGGCCGGTCAGTCGGGTTCGTCGCCTCGTAGAAGGCGAGGCCGGTCTCGCCGATGCGGACCTTCATCGAGTTCTCTACCGGGCGGAAGCTCCACGGCATCCCGCGGTCCACGCTCGCGGCGAAGCGGATCGTGATCTCGCGGTCGAGGATCACGTCCGGCGCCGTTTCGGACACCGAGGTGGTGCCGCCATAGCCCGTGACGCGGCAAAAGAGATCGTAGAGCGGCACGGCGGCGAAGCTCATGCCGAGCATGAAGACGCCGAGGCCGGCGAGGCCGAGCATCGTCTTGCGGTTGCGCCCCTCTCCGGTCATCGCGACTCGCTCCAGTTCATTTCAGGCTTGATCACGTTGGCGCCGAGCTTGGCGATCGTCACGCCGAACATCAGCGCGACAAAGCCGATCAGAAGCGCGCCGATGGCCATGTTCCGCCCGCGACGGCGGCGGTGCAGTTCATGCTCCTCCCGCCCGATCATGCGCCTAACCCCGGAACCGGCAGGGCGAGGCCGGCATGGCGGAGCCCTGCCTCGACCGCGAGCGCGGAGAAGACGAGGAAGAGCCAGAGGATCGAGAATCTGAAGAGCCGCTTCTCGGCCCGATGCCCGTCCGCCTCCGCCGCCTGCTCGGAGCGGAAGCCGACCAGCGCGGCGAGGCGCAGGAACTCGGCGGAGAGCGCGCCCGCAGCGACGAGGTAGAAGAGCCCTCCTATGGACGTGAAGGCCGGCGCGACGGCCACCGCGGCGAGCGCGACCGAATACCAGAAGATCTGCCGCCGCGTCGCCCGCGGCCCGGCGACAACCGGCATCATCGGCACGGCCGCCCGCTCATAGTCTCCGTTCCGGTAGAGCGCGAGCGCCCAGAAATGCGGCGGCGTCCAGAGGAAGATGATCGCGAACATCAGCGCCGCCTCCAGCCCGACGGAGCCGGTGGCGACCGCCCAGCCGAGAAGCGGGGGGAAGGCGCCCGCCGCGCCGCCGATGACGATGTTCTGCGGGGTCGTCCGCTTCAGCCACATCGAGTAGATGACGGCGTAGAAGAAGATCGTGAAAGCGAGGATGCCGGCGGAGAGCCAGTTTGCGAACAGCCCGAGCAACGGAACGGAGAGCAGCGACAGCCCTAGCCCGACCGCGAGCGCCTCGCCGCCCGTCACCCGGCCGGAGGGCA
>JAUIDE010000114.1 GCA_030429105.1 Alphaproteobacteria bacterium | reverse complement strand
GCCCGAGGAGATGAAGGCCTCGGCGACGCCCGTCGCCAGCGCCTGCGTCAGCTCCGCCGCTTCGACCTGAACGGGGAGCATCTTCGTCAGCTCGGCCAGTTTCGCGGTCGCCGCATTGTAGGCGCGAAACTTGGTTCCGGCCATGTCGTCAATGCTTTCCACCTCTTTCTTGAAGTAGAATCCCTGCGGCGGCCACGGCACGGAATAGAGCAGAACGAGGTTCTGCTCCGCCAGCGCCTCGCCGATCGCGTCCTTCGTCGCGGCCCAGAGCTTGTCGCTCTGCTCGTAGGAGGTGGCGAGGAAGGGCACGCTGTCCACGCCGAAGAGCGGGTCCTCGTTCGCATGGGCGGAGAGGAGCCGTTCGCCGATCGGGGCCTGCCCGGTCTGCACTGCGCGCTTGATGTCCGCCCCGCCGAAGAGCGAGCCGCCGGCATGGATGGTGATGGTCAGCGCGCCGCCGGTACAGGCGGCGACCTTCTCGGCGAAGAGCTTGCCGTTCTGGCTGTGGAAGTTGGAATCGGGATAGGCCATCGGCATGTCCCAGTTTTCCGCCGCGGCGGGAGCGGCGATCAGGGCCGCGAGGGCGGCGAGTTTCATCGGCTTCATCTGTCAGTCCTCCTGTTGGTTTTCATGCATGCATTCTTGCGGGCCGGTCGGGCGCGAAGGGGGAAAGGTCCGCGTTCGGCCGCTCCCCCGTGATGAGCCCGGCGAGCCAGCGGCCCGTTTTCGGCCCCCCAGTGAGGCCGACATGCTGGTGGCCGTAGCCAAGCCAGACATTCGCCGCGGCGGGCGCCCGCCCGATCACCGGCAGGCTGTCCGCCGTCGCCGGCCGGTGGCCCATCCAGCGGTCGATCCGCTCATAGCGAAGGTCTGGGAAGGCGGCCTTCGCCTTCGCCTCGATCAGCCGGAAAGGCGCCTCAGACGGGCCGGCCTTCAGCCCGCCGAATTCCACGACGCCGGCGCAGCGCAGCCGCCCCTCCATCGGGGTCGCGAGGAACTTGCCCGAAGCGACCATCACCGGCGCGTTCGGCATGTAGGAGGGCGAGACAAACTCGATATGGTAGCCCCGCTCGGATTCGAGCGGCATCGAGACGCCGAGCCGCTTCGCGAGCGGGCCGGACCATGCGCCGGCGGTGACGACGAGATGATCGGCCTCGATCTCGCCGCGGTCCGTGACCAGTGCCGCCGCCTCGCCCCCCTCCATCCGGATGTCGGAGACCGAGGCGACCACCGCCTCGCCCCCCTGCCCCGTGAAATGCGCATGGAGCGCATGGGCGTAGGCGCCCGGGTCCGAAATCCGCCCGTGGCCCGGGCAGCGCACGGCGAAGCCGAACCGGCCGGCGAGCGCCGGGTCGTAGGCCGCGAGCGCCTCCGCGTCCATCTCCTCCGAGGCGAAGCCCCGCGCGCGGCGGATGCGCCAGGCGTAGCCGTCCGCCTCGTAATCCGCGCGGCCTCCGTAGCCGAAGAGATAGTCGCAGGGATGGATGAACCGCTCCGCCCCCGTGCCCGCGGCGAGCGAAAGATGCTGGTCCACCGTATCGCCGAGAAGGAGCGCGAGCGCATCCGCGATCCGCTCCACCTTGGGCCCGGCAGCGTGGGAGAGATAGCTCATCAGGAAGGGCGCGAGCCGCGGGAGGTAGGACCAGCGGAGGAAAAGCGGCTTCATCGGGTCGAGCAGCATCCCCGGAACCTTGGCGAGGAGCCCGGGCGTCGTGACCGGCACGATGGAGGCGGCGGCGAGCAGGCCGGCATTGCCGTAGCTCGCCCCGGCCGCCGGCCCCTCCCGATCCACCAGCGTCACGCGGGCGCCGGCGCGCTGGAGCCAGATCGAGGCGGAGAGCCCGACGATCCCCGCGCCGACGACTGCGACATGAACGCCCGCTTTCTCCACCCGCATCTCCCTGCGTTTGCGCGACGATCCTGTGTCATCGACAATTTGTCAACAAATTATCAGCGTGCCTCAGCCTTGCGCCTTGGCGAGCGTCGGGGGAAAGCTGGCGCGCGTCAACAGAGGGGGCGGCGATGATCGCGCAGGGCGGCAAGGCGGTTTACGGCGTCGATGTCGGCATCCTGATGCTGGAGGCGCGCTTTCCGCGCATTCGCGGCGACATGGGCAATGCGCGGACATGGCCCTTCCCCGTCCGCTATCGCGTGGTTCGGGGCGCTTCGCCCGATCTCGTGGTGCGGCGCGGCGCGCCGGGGATGCTCGAGCCTTTCATCGCGGCGGGGCGGGAGCTGGCGGAGGAAGGGTGCCGGCTCATCACCACCAATTGCGGCTTCCTCTCGCTCTTCCAGGCCGAGTTGGCCGCCGCCCTGCCCTGCCCGGTCGCCACCTCCTCGCTCATGCAGGCGCGCATGATCGAGGCGACGCTGCCGCCTGGCCGCCGCGTCGGCGCGCTCACGATCTCGGCGGCGACGCTGACGCCCGCCCATCTCGCCGCCGCCGGCTGCCCGACCGACATGCCCGTCTGGGGCGTGGCCGAGGGGTGCGAGTTCCAGCGCGTGATCCTCGGGAACGAGGAGCGGCTTGACGTGGCGCAGGCGGAGGCGGACATCGTCTCCGCCGCGCTGGCCTTCCAGAAGGCGCATCCGGAGCTTGGCGCCATCCTCTTCGAATGCACCAACATGCCGCCCTACAAGCGCGCCGTGGCGGAGGCGACGGGGCTGCCCGTCTATTCCATCGAGACGCTGCTCCACTGGCTCGTCGCCGCGCTGCCGGCATGAGGAAGACGCCGAGCCTCGACCCGGAGGACTGGCCGGCCTTCCGCGCCCTCGCCCGCCGGATGCTGGAGGCCGCGCTCGACCATATGGAGGGCGCGGCGGACCGCCCCGTCTGGCGCGAGACGCCGCCGGAGGCGCGTGCGGCGCTGCGCGCTCCCGTTCCTTGGGAGGGCGCGGGGGCGGAGGCGGCGGCGGAGGCCGCGCTCGAACACATCCTGCCATTCGCGACCGGGAACACCCATCCGCGCTTCTTCGGCTGGGTCCACGGGGCCGGCACTCCGGGGGGATTGATCGCGGAGATCCTCGCCGCCGCGATGAACGCCAATTGCGGCGGGCGGGACCATGCGGCGATCCTCGTCGAGCGGCAGGTGATCGAGTGGTGCCGGGAGGCGTTCGGCTTTCCGGAAGGCGCGGGCGGGCTCGTCCTTTCCGGCACGTCGATGGGAACCGTCCTCGCCCTTCTCGCGGCGCGGGAGCGGGCGGCGCCCGGCGCGCGGAAGCGGGGCGTCGGCGCGGCGCGGCTTGTCGGCTACGCCTCGGCCGAGTCGCATTCCTGTATCGCCCGGGCCTTCGACCAGATCGGGCTCGGGGCGGAGGCGCTGCGGCTGATCCCGGTGGACGAAGACTTCCGGATGCGGATCGACCTGCTCCGTGAGACCATCCGGGCGGACCGGGAGGCGGGCGCCCTGCCCTTCATTCTCGTCGGCGCGGCGGCGACGGTGAACACCGGGGCGACGGACGATCTTTCCGCCCTCGCCGACATCGCGGCGGCGGAGGGGCTCTGGCTCCATGTGGACGGCGCCTTCGGCGCGCTCGCCGCGCTTTCCCCCGCGCTCGCGCCCCGGCTCAAGGGGATGGAGCGGGCCGAGAGCCTTGCCTTCGATTTCCACAAATGGGCGCATGTGAACTACGACGCCGGGGCCGTGCTGGTGCGGGAGCGCTCCGTCCTGCTCGAAGCCTTCGGCCAGGGCGCCGACTATCTAGCGGGGATGCCGCGCGGGCTCGGCGGGGGGAAGCCCTGGCCCTCGGACATGGGGATCGAGCTTTCCCGCGGGTTCCGCGCGCTGAAGGTCTGGTTCGCGCTGAAGGAGCACGGGCTGAACCGGATCGGGGAGAAGATCGCGGAGAACGTCGCCTGCGCCGCCCGGCTGGCGCGGCTGGTAGAGGCGGCGGAGGATTTCGAGCTGCTCGCCCCGACCCCTCTCAACATCGCCTGCCTCCGCTGGGCCCCGCCGGGCTTCGGCGGCGACCTCGACGCCCTCAACCGGGAGATCGTGATGCGGCTGCAGGAAAGCGGCGTCGCTGCACCCTCGACCACCATGATCCGCGGCCGCCTCGCCATCCGGGTGAACGTGACCAACCACCGGACGCGGGCGGAGGACATGGACATCCTTTTCGAAGCCATCCGTGGGCATGGAAAAGCCGCCCTCCCCCCGCTTGCAACCCGCGCCCGCCCCGGTTAAAGACGCGCATCCCGGCGCGAAAAGCGCCGCGGCGGCGCCCGTAGCTCAGCTGGATAGAGCACCAGACTACGAATCTGGGGGTCAGAGGTTCGAATCCTTTCGGGCGCGCCATTCTCTCTCTCAGTGCGCTACCGCCCTTCGGGCTACTTGAGCGCGTTCAGGGGCGCTTCACTCCGGCCTTGGCGCTTGTCGGGCCCGTCTGAGGGCTCTCAACTCGGCCGTTTCAGGGGCGATTTCGGGGGATAACCATGGTTATCGGCGTCGGGGCGTTGATAATGAAAGAAAAAAACCGTGATCGATTGTTTCAGACGGAGAAATCCGGCCTCCGCCTCTCCCGGCCCCGGACTTGATCCGGGGCCTCGTGGAGGGGAGCGCCCTTGCCTTCGGGGCCCCGGATCAAGTCCGGGGCCGGGAGAGGTGTGGGAGCGGCCTCGGGTTTCAGCCGGAGCGGGTCGTGTGGATTTATCCTCCTTGCGCCAGAGCCGCGCAGTGACCCCCGAACAGACTCGTCGCGCGGCGCCGCGTCGGTCCGCCCTGCCGGGAAGCGACGCGAGTTGGAACCCATGGCGCGCCTGGGCGTTTCACCCGTAACGAATGGAGGTTGACGATGACCATTGAAACACTGCTCGCCGTTCTCGCCCTCGGCACGATCGCGGCCGTCGCCGTTTTCGCCTTCGCCTCGCGGCAGCGCGTGAAGGAGCGGCGGGAGGACCCGGAGGCGCCGAAGTCGACGCTCGCCGCGGATGCGCCGGACACGCGCTGACGCTGGCGCTCAATACGGCCTCCGCGCCGGAGAAAGGAGATCAGGCATGATCGACCCGAAGGAAAATCCGCTGAATCTGAGAGACCGGGAGCCCGAGCAGGGCGAGCCGTTCTCCGAGCCGAAGGCCGGGGGGCTCTATCCCGTCGCCGGGATCGCGGCGGCGGCCGTGATCCTCGTCGCAATCGTCGCGTACTACGCGGTCTGACGCGGCGCGCGCTCAGCGCTGGCCGTAGAGCGCGGCGGCCCGCCCCTCGAAGGCCCGCACGATGCGGCGCATGGCCTCGTCGAAGACGAGCCCGATCAGCGCCTGCAGCGTGCGGGACTTGAACTCGAAATCCACGAAGAAATCGACCTCGCAGCTCGTCTCGCTCACCGGCGTGAAGCGCCAGTGATTGTCGAGATAGCGGAAGGGCCCGTCGAGATAGCTGACGTCGATCTCCCGCTTTTCGGGCCGGAGGACGACGCGGCTGCCGAAGCGTTCGCGGAAGAGCTTGAAGGAGATCACGAGGTCGGCGTCCACCACCTCGCCCTCCTCCGTCTGCCGCCGCCCGCGGATGCGCGCCGCGGCGCACCAAGGCAGGAATTCGGGATAGGCGGGCACGTCCGCGATCAGCGCATACATCTCCTCCGCGCTGTAGGGCATCACCCGTTTTTCGGCATGCGTCGGCATTATTCCCCATCGCCCCCCGGTTGCGGCGGGGCGCAACCTCTCCCATTGTGCCTTCCGGAACAAGGCGGGAGGCGGGGCATGAAGCCGCATCGGGTCGAGATCATGATCTCCGAAGCGCAGATTTCCGCCCGCGTGGGCGAGATGGCGGCGGAGATCGAGGCGCATTTCGCGGGCACGGAGAAGCTGGTTCTGGTCGGGCTCCTGCGCGGCTCCTTCATCTTCATCGCCGATCTTGCGCGGCGGCTCTCCCTGCCGGTGGAGATCGACTTCATCGAGGCCTCTTCCTACGGGGACGGCACGAGTTCGAGCCGGGAGGTGCGCATCCTGAAGGACCTCCGCGCGCCGATCGAGGGGCTGGACGTGCTGGTGGTGGAGGACATCGTCGATACGGGCTTCACCCTTTCCGCCGTGATGGAGCTGCTGGCGGCGCGGCGCCCCGCCCGGCTCGAGATCTGCGCCCTGCTCGACAAGCCGGCGCGGCGGGAGGTGGAGGTGAGGGCGCGGTTCACCGGCTTCGAGATTCCGGACGAGTTCGTCGTCGGCTACGGCATCGACTATGCGCAGCGGAACCGGAACCTGCCCTATATCGGGCGGGTGGTGTTCGACGAGTAGCGCTCGGGCGGCGCGGACAAGCCGGCGCTCAAGCAGCGCGAAGCGCGGTAGCGCAAAAGGGTCGGCCCGCTATTTCGTCTTCATCACGAAGACGCCGTCCCACCCCTCGCCTGGCGGCTCGGCCTGCATCAGGGCGCAGCGCTCGATATAGTCGGTCGCCATCGCGTCATGCGGGTTGGCCTTCAGCGCCTCCCTGAAGGAGCGGACGGCGCGCTTCCAGTCCTGCTTGCGGTAGCGGTCCACCCCGTCGCGGAAATGGCCGACCGCCTCCATCAGGTTCGGGAAGCTTTCCTCGGTGTGGTAGTCGAGGCATTCGTAGATATCGACGGGCTTCGTCTTGCCCTTCACCTGCACCCGGTCGATCTCCCGCAGCCGGTAGATGCCCTTCAGCCGCTTCACCGTGTGTTCGGAGAGGAGGATGCGGGCGTGGTAGGTCTTGCACGCGCTTTCGAGCCGGGCGGCGAGGTTCACGCCGTCGCCGATCATCGTGTAGTCCATCCGCTTCCGGCTGCCGATATTGCCGGCGACGATGCTGTCCGTGTTGAGGCCGATGCCCATGTCGACCGGCAGCTCGCCGCGCTTCTTCCGCGTCTCGTTCCAGTCGCGGAGCGTTGTGAGCATGGAGACGGAGGCGCGCACGGCGCGGTCCTCGTCGTCCTCATGGCTGATCGGGATGCCGAAGGCGGCCATCATCGCGTCGCCGATGAACTTGTCGAGCATGCCCCCCTGGGCGGAGATGCAGTCCACCATCAGCTCGAAATATTCGTTCAGGAGCTTCACCGTGCCCTGCGCGCCAAGCGATTCCGTGATCGTGGTGAAGCCGCGGACATCGGAGAAGAGGACGGTGGCGATCGTGTCCCGCCCGCCGAGCACCTCGTCCTGGCTCCCCTCGGCGAGCATCTGGTCCGCCAGTTTCGGGTCCATGTAGCGGGCGAGCGTGGATTTCACGCGCTTTTCGGCCGTGATGTCCTCGATCATCACCATCGCGCCGAGGAAGTCCCCCTCCCCCGATTTCAGCGGCAGCATGGTGAGGTTGGTGGTGATGGAGCGGCCGAAGAAATCCAGCTCCACGCCCATGATGATGTCGCCCTCGCCCGTCTCCAGCACCTTGCGGAGCCGGTCCACCAGCCAGAGATTGTCGTCCCCGATCGCCTCCCCCGGCTCGCCGACGACCTTTTCCGGCGTCCGGCCCATGAGCCGCGCGGCGGCGGCGTTGCAGGTGCGCACCGTCATGTCCCGGTCCACGGTGATGACGCCGTTCGTCATGCTCTGGAGCATGGCGTCGGTGTAGTTCTTCATCATCTGGACGTCGGAGAAGAGCTTCGCGTTCTCGAGGCCGATGGCGATCTGCGCGGTGAAGGCCTTCAGCCGGCTCTCGTCCTCCCCGTCAAAGGGGCCGCCCTGCTTGTTCAGCACCTGGGTGACGCCGATGACCTTGCCCTGCTTGTTCACCACCGGGACGCAGAGGATGGAGCGGGTGAAGAAGCCGGTCTGCCGGTCGAAGGAGGGGTTGAAGCGGAGGTCGGCATAGGCGTGCGGGATGTTGATCGTCTTGCCCGTGGTGAAGACGGTGCCGGCGATGCCGGCGGTGTTGGGCAGGCGGATCTCGAAACTGTCGAGCCCGGCGCCGACATGGGAGAAAAGCTCGCCCGTCTTCTCGTCATTGAGGAAGAGCGTGGAGCGCTCCGCATCCAGCATCCGCGTCGCCTCGGACATGACCTTGTTGAGCAGGCGGTTGAGCTCCAGCTCGGAGGTCATCTCCGAGATGATGTTGAGGAACTCGACCTCCCGCTCCCGGCTCTTCTCGATCCGTTCGACGAGCTGCATGGATTGGAGCGTGATCGCGCATTGCGTGGTGATGCCCTGCAGGATGTCGAGGTCGCGCTGGGTGAAGCGGCCCGTCTCCTTGTTCAGCATCTGGGCGACGCCGATGATCTCGTCCTTCGCGGTGCGGATCGGGGCGCAGAGGATGGACTGGGTGCGGAAGCCCGTCTCCCGGTCCACATTGTCGTTGAAGCGCGGGTCGCGATAGGCGTTCTCGATGATTTCCCCGGTTCCGGACTGGAAGACGGCGCCGGCGATGCCCTCATCGTTCATGATGCGGATCTCGCGCCGGCGCATGCCGAGCGCGACGCGGCTGAAAAGCTCCCCCGTCCCCGGATCGTTGAGGAAGAGCGTGCCGCGCTCCGCCCCCGTCTCCTGCGCGGCGAGGTCGATCAGCGTCTCCAGCACCGTATCCAGCGTGTCCTGCGCCGCGACCTTGCGGGAGACGTCGAGCAGCATCCTCAGATGCTTGAGCTGATCCTCATGCGTCTCGCCGGTCCGGTTCGGCGCCGCATCCTCAGGCATGGCTCCTCTCCCTGTCGGCCCGGTCGCGGAGGGCGGCGATGGTGGCCTGAAGCTCCTGGATCTCGGCGCGGTGGATGCGGGAGGCTTCCTGCATCGCTTCGGCGTGGCGGAGCGTCTGCCGGTCCATCTCCCCGCGGAGAGCGTTTACCGCCTCCCGCATGTCCTGCAGCTCGCGGTTGGAGGCGGAGCGTTCCTCCTGCATCCGGTCTTGCGCGCGGGCGCGCTCCTCCTCCAGCCGCGCGCGGAGGGACTGGATCGTGTCCCTCAGCTGCTGCGTCTCGTCGAGCGCCTCGCGCCGCTGCTCCTGCTGGCGCGCATCGGCCGCCGCTGCGGCCGTCTCCATCGCGGCGCGGAGCGCCTGCGCCGTCGCCTTCAGCTGCTCGATCTCCCCGCTCGCGGCGGCCTGCGCGGCCTGCACTTCGGAAAGCCGCCGCGACTCTTCCGCCTCGAGCGCGGCGCGCAGCGCCGTGATCGTCTCGCGCAGCGCGCGGGCGTCCAGATACCCCGGGTCCTGTTTCTCGTTCGCCTCGTTCAAGGCCGCTCCCTCTTTCTTCACAACCAGCAGTCGTAACGACCATCGCCCCGGATCGGCGCCGCGCTGCGTTCAACCGCCTCCGCCGGAGAGGCCAGGCCGCACGAAGCCCGAAAGCCGCTCAAGGGTCGAGACCGTCATGAACGGGCCGGAATTGGGCGGGAAATTCTGTTCGAAGAGGTCGCCGTGCTTCTTCAGGAAACCCGTGAAGGCCGGCCCCGATACATGGGCGGAAAAGGCCGCCTCGTCCGCATAGACCTCGTAGAAGGTGATCTCCCCCGCAGGCGCCGCGGGCAGAGAGGCGCCGCAGGGCTCATGGACGAGATAGGCAAGCGTCCCCGGCTCCTCCGCCAGCACCGCCTCGGCCAGCGCGGAGAGCGCGGCCTGCGCCTCCGCTTCGCGCCCCGGCTTCAGATACCAGCGAGAAATGAGCGTATGGGTCACGCGCCCCCCGTCCGTTCGAGCCGCGCTGCGCGCAGCCGCTCGAAGTCATCCCCCGCATGGTAGCTCGACCGTGTGAGCGGCGAGGCGGAGACCATCAGGAAGCCTTTGGCGAAGGCCGTCCGCTGATAGGAAGCGAACTCCTCCGGCGTCACGAAGCGGGCGACGGCGTGGTGCTTCGGCGTCGGCTGGAGATATTGCCCGATGGTGAGGAAATCGACATCCGCCGCGCGCATGTCGTCCATCACCTGCAGCACCGCCTGCCGCTCCTCCCCCAGCCCGACCATCAGGCCGGATTTGGTGAACATCGCCGGGTCGAGCTCCTTCACCCGCTGGAGAAGGCGCAGCGAGTGGAAATAGCGCGCGCCGGGCCTCACCTCGGGATAGAGCCCCGGCACGGTTTCGAGATTGTGGTTGAAGACGTCCGGCCGCGCCTCCACCACCGTCTCCAGGGCGGAGGGCGGGCATTTCAGGAAGTCGGGCGTCAGCACCTCGATCGTCGTTCCGGGCGCGCGGCGGCGGATGGCGCGGATCGTCTGCGCGAAGTGCTCCGCCCCGCCATCATCGAGGTCGTCCCGGTCCACCGAGGTGACGACGACATGGGAGAGGCCGAGCGTCTCCACCGCATGGGCGACGCGGCCCGGCTCGAACACGTCGAGCGCCTTCGGCCGCCCGGTGGCGACGTTGCAGAAGGTGCAGCCGCGCGTGCAGATCTCGCCCATGATCATCATCGTGGCGTGGCCTTGCGACCAGCACTCGCCGACATTCGGGCAGCCCGCCTCCTCGCAGACCGTCACCAGGCGATTCTCGCGGATCGTGTCGCGCGTCTTGCGGTAGCCGGCGGAGGTCGGCGCCTTCACGCGGATCCAGTCCGGCTTGCGGGGGGAGGCGTTGTCGGCCCGGTGCGCCTTTTCGGGGTGGCGGCCCGCGGGGTCTTTCAGGTCTCGGTCTTTCATGGCGCGCATCATAGCCTTTCGGCGCGCCCGCGTCTTGCCCGCTTTTCGCGAAATCGAGCGAAGAGAAGAGCGGCGGATTAAGGATTTGTTCAGAGGCGGGGGCGCTCCCTCCCCTCCTGTTCCGCCGCTTGGTCGGGGTGTGTCGCATGGTTCCGGTTTCGGCGGTCTCCGCCCTTCGCGCGCCGCAGCGCGCGCGTCTCGCCGCGCAGGCCGCGCTCGCCGCGCTTTCGCTCGCGCTGGTCGCGTTTCTGCTGCATGGGCGCGTCGAGACGGCGGATCTTTCCGCCGCGCTGCGGATCGCAGCGGAGACGGGGGCGGGGCCGCTCGCGCTCGCCGCGGCGGCGGCGGCGTTGAGCTGGGCCGCGGTGGCGGGCTACGATGTTCTTGCCCTCGGGGCCGTGGGAATGCGCCTTCCGCGACGCCGCGCGCTCACGGTCGGCTTCACAGCCTCGGGCCTCGGCCAGTGCCTCGGCTTCGGCGTCCTTGTCGGGACGGCGGCGCGCTGGCGGATGCTGCGGCGGGAGGGATTGGGGCCGGTCAGGGCGGGCAAGGCCTCGCTCATCGTCGCGGGCGGCTTCTTCGGCGGACTCGCCGCTTTCGCGCTCATGCTTGCTCTCGTTATGCCCTCCGCGCGGGAGCGGCTGGAGGTGCTCGCACCGGGTTTCGAGGGCGGATTCGGGCCGGCGGCGCTGGTTCTTCTCGCCGCCGCGGGCGCGGTCCTTCTGCTCCCGCGGCGCCCCGGCGCGGCGCGGCGCGGGCTCTCCTTCGTCGCGCTCGCCGCGGCGGATGTCGCGCCGGCGGCCTTCGCGCTCTGGGCGCTCCTGCCGGAGGGGACGGCCTTCGAGGCGGTGCTGGTCGCCTATCTCGCGGCGCTGATCGCCGGGCTTCTCTCCAACGCGCCGGGCGGGGTCGGCGTCTTCGAGGGGGTTCTGATCGCGGCGCTGCCGGAGACGCCGCTCGAATCGATCCTCGGCGCCGTGATCGTGTTCCGGGTGTTCTTTCACGGCCTCCCCGGCCTCGCCGCCGGCGCGCTCCTGCTTCGCGCCGAACTTTCCGCGCAGCGGGTCGAGCGCAGGGCGGCGGACCCGCGCCTCGCCGGGGCGCTGGCGCGGACGCGGCGGGCGGAGGCGGCGCTGATCCATCTCGGGGACAAGGAGGCGCTGTTCGACCCGTCCGGCGCCGCCTTCCTTCTCGTCGGCGCGCGGGGGCGCGGGCTTGTCGCGCTCGGCGATCCGGAGGGGCCCGTTTCGGCCTGGCCAGCCGCCTTCGCCGCGCTTCGGCGGGCGGCGCGGCGGCGCGGGCGGGGGGCGATGATCTATCGCGCCGGGCCGCGCGCGGCGACTTTGGCGCGGGACGCCGGCTTCGCCGCCTTTCGCATCGGGCGGGAGGCGATGATCGACCCCGCGGCCTTCGACCTCGCCGCCCCCTCCCGCCGCCGGCTCCGCCGCAAGGTGCGGCAGGCGGAGGGCGCGGGGCTCTCCATCACCTTCCATGAGCCCGGCGCCGCGCCGCTCGGCCC
>JAUIDE010000188.1 GCA_030429105.1 Alphaproteobacteria bacterium | reverse complement strand
CCGGGAAAGCGAAATGGCAGTGGAGCCCCGGCTCGACCTCGAAGACCTGAAGCGCCTCGCGCGGGAGAGGCGGATTCTGGCGGCCCTGATACTGCGCGATCCGCTTCATGAGTGCTCGACCCGCCGCGCGGACCTCCGAAGCCGGAAGATCGAGAGCCGCGTCGCCGAGCGTGGCGAAACCGATGATGTAGCGCCCCGACCATGCCTCAGGAGCCCACCGGTCGAGGACGACATGGCGGACCCGCTCGACCTCAGCAGGGTGGAGGCCATCGGCGGCGATCGTGCGGGGCGCTCCTCTGGCGGGGGTGGGAGAGGGGCGGGAGGAGCACACACTATAAAGACGGGCCCCGCCGTCGAGCACGACGCCGTTCTCGCTCGAAACCCCGCAAAGCGTTCGGTCACAAGGGTTTGCGCTCGCGTCAGCCTGCGGCTCGAACTGGGCGTCTTGTGTCCAAATTAGCGGCGGATTCCCCTTATGTTTCAAGGGGGCTCGAATCGCGAACGACATCGGCTCGGCCCCGGCTCAGGCGGATCGCTCGCGCCGGGCCACCCACTCGGCGAGGGCGGCGGCGCGGATAAGACGGCGGCGGCCGAGCCCTACAACGGGCGGACCATCACCAGAGGCCATGATGGTCGCAAGATGGCGTCGTGAGACGCGGAGCCGATCGGCGGCCTCCTCTAAGGTCAAAAGGCCGGTATCGGCAGAACTCGATGGCGTGGTCATCGTGTCATCTTCCATGAGTCAGCGCTCCGGATCGTCTCCAGAGGTTTCCACGAAAGATATAGCATCGTTTTGCGCTGCGGTGACGCGCGCGGCGCTGGGAATCCCCAGCCCGCATCACCTTCGTCGTCGTCTCGACCGTCGAAAATCGGGCTTCGGCGGCTCAGTCACGCCCGCTGCTGGCCCCTTTTTTTTACTTTTGTATTCGTGGGAGGCCGCGCTTGAACCCCTATCAGCCGAGATAGGACGCTGCGGGCCGCGCCTGATCCAGCCCATTACCGCGCGATCGATGACCTCGATGAGGTTCGGCAGGTTCTTGCGACCCTTCTGCGGGCGTTCGGTCACGCGGACGAGACCGATGCGGACGGCGGTGTGGAGCGCTCGCTTGACGGTCGAGCGGGAGACGGCCGCCATCGCGGCGATAGCATCGATCGGCAGGCGGCAGTCGCCCGTCTTCGTCGAGCAGCGGACTTGGCCCACGATGACGGCCATCACGGCCTGTTCGCCGTTCGTGAACTTCTTAGCGACCCGCGGAGGGAGGGCACCGCTCGCGGCCACCGCGCGGCGGCGCTCGATCGCCTCGGCTCGATCCGGCGGACGCTGAGGGCGGCGCGGCGGGAACACGGTGCTAGTGCGGCGCGGGGCGGTCTCGGCCTTCGTGGCAGCTCCAGCGGCCCGGCGTTCGGCGATCCGCTCTAGGAGCGTATGCGCGTCGTCGTCGGCGATGACGCCATCTCCGGCGGCGCGCCAGACTGTCGCGCTGATCTCGTCGAGGGCTCGGCCCCCATGCGCTCCATCGAGCGCCCGTTCGAATGCTTCAAGCACAGCTCCGCCCTCCGGCTTCGAGAGCCGCGCGGAAGGGGAGCGCCGGCAACCGGCAAGCCGCGATCGTTCGCGGAATCTGCGATTCCACGCTTGACGGCTTCGAGGGCGTGGGAGAGGATCAGGACGCCAATCTTGATCTCTCCGGCCCTGGCCGGTTGGTTGCGGAGCCGCCCCTTCCCGGGCGGCTTTCGCTTTTCTGGAGCGCGAGTCGCAAATCACCCTCGCGCGCGTTGTGAAGCTTGGACGTGCTTGGCCCGGAAGGCAAGCGCAGTCACGGCGCGTTGCGCTCTCAGGCGCGTTCAGGACGCCGAAGCGGCCCCGAGAGCCCGGTAGACCGACGCTCGACCTATCCCGAGGCGCTTGGCGATCTCGGCGGGGCGGACCCCCTCGGCCTTCAGAGCGCGCGCCTGATTCGCCTCGCGCGTCGCCCTCCGAAAAACCTGCATGGCCGGTCAAATTCGGAAAGCAGTTTCCGGATACGTTTTCCGGAATGGGCAAGGCCATGCTTTCCGGAGATGGCGTCTTCCGCGCTCGACCTTCCGATAAACCCTGGTTTTCCGGAATGGCGCGGGCGTCGCACGCGCGCGCGTACTGGGTAGCGAAAGCCCGCTCTTTAGGGCGGCCCGGAAATCGGGATGCGCGGGCGTCATCCTGGCCCTCGGCGAGAGGGCGCGCGAGACGGAACGGAAGCGATGCGGGCTCGAATCACGCTCGAATCGCGAACGGGATGGTGAACACCCCGTTAACCTTTAGGCCGCACCATTGCGCGCAACGTGTCGCGGGACACGACCACGAACCGGCC
>JAUIDE010000113.1 GCA_030429105.1 Alphaproteobacteria bacterium | reverse complement strand
CCACGCCGGGGTTGCGCAGGAACTGCTCCGCGAGGGCGAATTCACGGGCCGACAGCTCGACGGCCCGCCCGGCCACGGTGGCGCGCCGCGAGATAGGGTCCAGAACGACATCGTCCTGTGTGATCGTGACATCGGGCGCGGGGGCCGCTTCGGGCTCCGGCTCCGGCTCGGGCTCGGCGCGGCGGCGGCGCGGCTCTTCGGGCGGCGGCGGCGCGAGCGCGGCGGCCTCGGGCGAGCTGAATTCGAGCAGGCCCTGCTCGGCGGCGCGGGAGAGCTGTTCCAGAAGCTTCTGCCGCGCGATCACGACCTCTTCCTCGAGTTCGGCCTGCGTCTCGGGCCGCGGCGCGGCGGCGCGGACGGGGGCGGCCGCCTGCCCGCCACGGGGCGGCGGGGGCATGGAGAAGCGGGGCGCCCGGCGGCCTTCATTTCCGGCGATGCGCTGCGGCGCCGGCTCCTCCGCCTCCTCCGCTTCGGCCGCTCCGGCCTCGCGGAAGTCGATGGAGAGGACGCCGCCGGACATCCGCGCGGCGTAGTCGCAATCGCAGCTCAGCAGGAAACGGATGCGCGTTCCGGCGCTTTCCGGGGCGAGGCGGGCGCCGGCGATGCGGCGGGAGAGGCCGCCCTCCGCGACCTCGGAAAGGTCGAAGGCGCCCTCTGCGCCCTCGGCCACGAGATCCACCTGCCGCTCCCCGCTCCGTTCCAGCGAGAAGCCGCCGGAGAGCGGGATCTCGACGCGGCTCGCATCGCCGATGTCATAGGCGCGGACGCGCGCAGCCTCCTGCCCCGCCGCGAAGGCGGGCGGCAGCGCGAGCGCCGCGACAAGAAGGAGGCGCGCGGCGCTCATGTCGCCGCCTTCACGGCCTGGAGCGCCTCGGCGAGCGCGCCGTAGCTCGGGCGATAATCGTGCGGCGTGTTCTGCCGGCCGACCTCGACGCAGATGTCGGGCGCGTGGTTGTGGAGATTGGCGACGAGCACTTCCTTGATCAGGACGTAGAAGTGATGCTCGGCGTCGACGACCGCCTTCACCTTGGTCGCGAAGGGGCCGACGAGGCCATAGGCGAGGAACACGCCGAGGAAAGTGCCGACGAGCGCGCCACCGATCAGCTTGCCCAGCACCTCGGGCGGCTGGTCGATAGAGCCCATCGTCTTGATGACGCCGAGCACGGCGGCGACGATTCCGAGCGCGGGGAGGCCGTCCGCCATCGCCTGCAGCGCATGGCTGGCGTGCATCGAGTGATGGTGCATCCCGGCGAGACGCTTGTCCAGGACCTCCTCGACCTGATTGGGGTCGTCATAGTTCATGGTTCCGGCACGGATCGTGTCGCAGATCAGGTCGACCGCCTCATGGTCCGCCAGAATTTTCGGATATTTCTGGAAGATCGGGCTGGAGTGCGGCTCCTCGATATGGACCTCCACATCGACGGGGTTGGCGCGCGCGATGCGGATCAGAGCGAAGAGCAGGCAGAGAAGGTCCTGATAGTCGGAATCCTTCCATTTCGAGCCCTTAAAGACCTTGCCGACGGATTTCAGCGTGTATTTCACGTCAGGCATGGAGTTGGCGACGAGGAAGGCGCCGACAGCGGCGCCGCCGATCATCATCATCTCGTAGGGCAGCGAGCCGAGAATGATCGCCATCTTTCCCCCGGCGATCAGATAGCCGCCGAAGACCATGACGAAGGTGAATACGATGCCGACGATGCCGATCATGGTCGTTCCTGTTCACTGGCGGGGCCGCCCCTTCCGGGCGCCCCTGGTCTTCTGACCGATCCGCCCCCTTCCGGCGGGCGGCCCTGGCTCGATGCGGGCGCCGGAAGCCGGCGACCGCGTGTTTCGTCCCTATTCCCGCGGCGCCGCCGCGTTCTGCCCGGCGATGTGCACGGTGACGGCGTAGGCCTTCTCCGGCGTGAGCGCGGAGAGGATCGCGGCCGCCGCCGCCTCGTCCATGCGGGAGAGGAGGCCGGCCGCGAAGGCCGTGTCCATGTTCTCGAAGATCGGCCCGGCGCGCTTGCCCTCCATCGTCTGGAAGGTGGCGACGAGCTTGCCCACGTCCTTCTCCGCCGCGTTGTCGGCGACGCGGAGCAGCGCGCCGAGCCTGGCCTCGGCCTCCTCCAGCCGCGCCATCTGGTCGTTCAGCTTCGCCTCGGCGGCCTCGATCACCTTCGCGCGCGTGGCGAGCGCCTCGGCGCGCGCGTCAAGCTGCGCCTCCCGCTCCCGCAAGGTCTCCAGCAGCGCAGCGAGGTCGCTGTGGGTCGGCCCCTCTGCGGCCACGGCGGGCGCCGGCGGCGCGCCGGCCTCCGCCCCGGCGGCGAGCTTCGGCAGCTCGACCGCCAGCGCGCTGGCCGGATCGGCGGCGCGGAGCACGGCGGAGAGCATGAAGCATCCGCCGAGCATCAGCATCGCCGGCCTTCCGCGCGGCGCGGCGGGCTTCGGCCTCCGCGCGGGGGCGGGCCTCGGGCCGGGTTTGGGGGTCGGCTTCGCAGTCATCAGCGGGCGCCTCTCGAGCCCGAATCGCCGGAGAGGGCGGCGATCAGACGGCGCGCGAGCGCCTCATGGTCGCCCTCACCGCGCGAAGAGAGCGCGGCGCCCAGCGCGGCGGCGACGGCGGGAGCGGCGACAGGGGCGGCGGGCGCGCGCTCCTGCACCGCGGCGCGCGGCGCCGCATCGACGAGTTCCTCGGTCCGCGGCGCAGCGATCTCGTCTTCGCGGGCCGCCTGGCGCGCGGCGGGCTTCGCCGCGACCTTGGCGCGCGCCGGGCTCTTGGCGGCGCGCTTCGCGGCGGACTTGCGCGCGGCGACGCGGGGCGCGGGGCGGGTGGCGGGAGCAGGCTCGACAATCTCTTCCGGCTCTTCGATCTCAGTCTCCGTGACGGCCTCGGCGGCCGCACGCTCCGCCTCCGCAATCGCCGCGGCGGACTGCTCCGCAGCCGCCCGATCGGCAGCCGCGCGCTCAGCGGCCTTCGCGGCGGCCTCGTCGCGCTCGCTCCGCGCGGCCTCGGCGTCATCCTCGAAGGCCCGGCGCGCGATTTCCGCGCGTTCGCCCTCTTCCTTCGCCCGCGCGGCGGCCGCCTCAAGCTTCGCAGTCGCCGCGCGGGCCGCGGCGAGGCGCGAATCGATGTCGCCCGCCGCCGCCGCCGTCGCGGCCTTCGCCCGCGCGAGCGCGCCGTTCATCTCGTCCACCTGGGCCGACATGTCGGTGATCGCCTTGCCGAGACCGTCCTCCATCTGGGTCAGCCGGCGCAGACGGCGCGACAGGACGATGCAGTAGAGCGAGGCGGTGACGGCGGCGATGATGAGCAGGCCATCGGCGATGAGCTCCATTGGACGGCTCCTATTTCAGAACGAAAGCAGTGATGAGGAGGTCGCGCGGCTCCGCCGGGGCGGAGACGGCGCGAACGCGGCGGAGGAGCTGCGCGCGGAGACGCAGGGTCGCGCCCGGCGCCTCGATGTCCGCCTCCTCGATCGCGCGGAGATAGGTGTTCACGACATCGAGAATCCGGGGCTTCAGCGCCTCGAAAGCCGCGGCGTCCTCCGGGCGCGTCTCGATCTCCATCTCGATGACGAGGAACTTCGCCCGGGCGTTCGGCCCGAGCGGAATCACCATCTCGCCGACCGGAACGAAGGCGGGCAGCGAATCGGGAGATACGGGCGGGGCCTTGGCGGCGGTCTTCGCGTCCGCCTCCGTCTCCTCGCCGCCGCCGAAGGGCAGCGCGACCATGCCGGAAAACGTCGCGAAGAAGCCGCCGCCTCCAAGCAGCAGCGCCAGCGCGACGCCAATGAGAAGAGGCTTGCGCGACCGCTTCGGCGGCGCGCCCTCTTCCGTCGTCTCGATGTTCTCGCTTTCGGCCATCGGCTCCAACCGCAGGTTCTCCCGGTTCGCGCCCTGCCTAACCGGAACCGACTAACCGAAACTTACCCGCGGCGCGGAATCGACCGGCAGAGTTGCCGGGGGCCTTCGGATAGCCCACGGATTTTCCTTAAATTTTTCTCGATTTTCCCGGCCGGCGGCCCTCCGCCTCGCACGCGCGCGGAGTTTCAGGCCTTTCGCGCCTCCGCCGGGGGGCGCGGCGCGGGCGAGGGCCGGCGCAGGCCGGGAAAAGGCCGTTCCGATAACCCAAAATTAAACGCGCCCCGCCCATCTTCCGCCGCGTCCCCAGAATGGCGGGCGATAAGGACGGCGGCGACGTGAACACGATTCTGACCCGACTAGGAGAAGCCTGGGGCGCGATGGAGCCGCGGCGGAAGGCGGTATTCGCCGTCAGCGCGGTGGCGCTTGTCGTCGCGCTCGCGCTGTTTCTGCGAATCGTGACGGCGCCGACGATGGCGCTCCTCTATTCCGGGCTGGACGGCTCCGCGGCCAGCGGCGTGATCGAGGGGCTGGAGCGGCAGGGCGTGCCCTACGAGGTGCGCGGCGACGCGATCTATGTTCCCTCCGACGCGCGCGACAAGGCGCGCATCACCCTCGCCGGGCAGGGCCTGCCGGCCGCCGGGGCCGCGGGCTACGAGCTTCTGGACGGGCTTTCCGGCTTCGGCACCACGGCCGAGATGTTCGACGCGGCCTATTGGCGCGCGAAGGAGGGCGAGCTCGCCCGCACGATTCTCGCCTCGCATCGCGTGATCCGCGCGCGCGTCCACATCGCCGAATCGCAGCGGCGCCCCTTCGAGGAGGAAAAGCCGGTGACGGCCTCCGTCACCGTTTCCACCTCCTCCGGCGCGCTGACGCGGAGCCAGGCGGAGGCGATTCGCTATCTCGTCGCCTCGGCCGTCGCCGGGCTCTCGCTCCAGAACGTCGCCGTGATCGACCAGGAATACGGGGTCATCCTCCGCTCCGGCGAGAGCGAGACGGAGGCCGGCGCGGGCGCGGACGACATCTCCCGCGCCAAGGCGCTGGAGGAGAGCGTCTCCCGCCTGCTCGAGGCGCGCGTCGGCGCGGGGGCGGCGATCGTCGAGGTCTCGGTCGCCACGGTGCGCGAGAGCGAGACGCTGCGCGAGCGCCGGCTCGACCCGCAGAGCCGCGTCGCGATCCATACCGACACCGAGGAAAGCACCGAGGCCGCCAACGGCGAGGCCGGGGCCGTCACCGTCGCGGGCAATCTCGCGGACGGGGACGTCGAGGGCGGCGCCGGCGCGCAGCGGGATGCTGCGCGCACCCGGCAGCGGACGAATTTCGAGGTCTCCGAGACCGTGCGCGAGACGGTGCGCCCCGCCGGCGACGTGAAGCGCATCACCGTCGCCGTGATGGTGGACGGAGTGAAGGGGGAGGACGGCGTCTGGGCCCCGCGGCCCGAAGCGGAGATGGCGCAGCTCCGCGAACTGATCGAGACGGCGGTGGGCTTCGACGAGGAACGCGGGGACCGCGTGACGCTCCAGAGCCTCGAATTCTCGGAGCGGCCCGAGCTCGGCACCGTCGCCGAATCGGGCATCGGGGACCTTCTCGCCGCGAATGCGATGGCGCTGATCCAGATCGCCACGCTCGGGCTCGTCGCTCTGATGCTCGGGCTCTTCGTCGTGCGGCCGATTCTCTCGGTCGCCGGCCCGGCCGGCGGGCCCCAGTACGACGATGCGGGGGACATGGACTTCCCGTCCTTCGGCGGC
Organism: Alphaproteobacteria bacterium; assembly: GCA_030429105.1. GTDB lineage: Bacteria > Pseudomonadota > Alphaproteobacteria > Rhodobacterales > Rhodobacteraceae > Pikeienuella. The sequence continues at coordinate 6,865 of JAUIDE010000113.1, read as the reverse complement.
GCCGGCGGCATGGGCGAGGCCCTCGCGATCCCCTCGGGCGAGATGATCGATTCGGAGGCGCTGGGAGTGGACCGCCGCGCCCTCCTCGAGAATGCGGTGTCGGAAAAGCCGGACGAGGCGATCAAGCTCCTCGGCTCCTGGCTCGATGAAGGGGCGGAGGCCGAACGGGCATGATCGCGCGCGCGCCGGTTCTCGAGAATTTCGGAAGGCCCCGCCCGTTCGAGCGGCGCGGCCCCGACCGCCCGCAGGACGAGGCGCTCGACCTCCTGCTCGCCCGCGCGCGGGGGCAGGCGCGGGCCGACGGCTTCGCCGACGGCGTGGCGCAGACCGAGGCGCGGATCGAGCGGGAGCTGGAGGCGCTGCTCGAAGGCGTCGCCGCCGCGATCGAGCTCGCGCGGGCGGACCGGGCGGCTGCAGAGCGCGCGGCGGAAGCCAAGGCCTGCGCCGTGGCCCGCGCCGTTCTCGGCGCGCTCGCTCCGCGGCTCGCGGCGCTCTCGCTCCAGGACGACATAATCGCCGCGCTGGCGGACGCATTCCGCGCCGCGCCCGGCGCGCGCCCGGTGATCGAGGTCGCCGCGCATCGCAAGGACGAACTGGAGGCGGCGCTCGCCGCCCGCGCGACGGGGGCCGAAATCGTCGGCGCGGCCGACCTCGGGGAGACCGAGGCGCGGCTGCGCTGGGCCGGCGGGTTCGACCTCATCGACGCCGGCGCCGCCGCGGCGCGCGCCCTCGCGATTCTCGACGCTCATCTCGCCGCCGATCAACAGGCGGCGCCCGACGACAGCCCCGATGACGACATGGAGACCGGATCATGATGGAAGACAACAGCTTCGCGGACGGGTTCGGCGGCGGCGGCGGCGACGACGCCGCAGCCGCGCCGGGGGAGCGGCGGCGCTCCGCCGTGCTGACCGTGCCGATCGAGGTGGTCGTCTCGGTCGGCAAGGCGCGGCCCGTCCTGTCCGAGCTCGTCGCGCTCCGGCGCGACAGCGTGCTGCCGCTCGACAGCAAGATCGAGGATCCGGTGGAGATCATGATCGGGGACCGGGTGATCGCCCGTGGCGAGTTGCAGGAGATCGACGGGGAGACGGGCCGCCTCGGCGTCCGGCTGACCGAAGTCGCCGACCTTTCCAACACGCTCTGACGCGATGCGCGCCGCCGCCGCCGCAATCGGCCTCGCCGCCGCCCTCGCGCTCGCCCTGCCGGGCGCGGCGGCCGCGCAGGCCGTGAGCATCGATCTCGGCGGCGAGGGGGCGCTCACGCTCCAGGTCGTGCAGCTCTTCCTCCTGCTGACGGTGCTGAGCCTCGCGCCCGGCATCGCGGTGATGGTGACGTGCTTTCCCTTCATGGTCACCGTGCTCTCGATCCTGCGGCAGGCCGTCGGCGTGCAGGCGGCGCCGCCGAACATGATGATCGTGAGCCTCGCGCTCTTTCTCACCTATTTCGTCATGGCGCCGACCTTCGAGGCGGCCTGGGATGCGGGCGTCGCCCCCCTGCTGGACGGGACGCTGACGGCGGAGGTCGCCTTCGCGGAGACGATGGGGCCCTTCCGCAGCTTCATGGAGGCGCGGGTCGATCCGGCGACGGTGGAGGCGCTCCGCGTCGCCGCGCCCGGCGCGGCGCCCGAGGCGCTTCCCGGCGAGCCGGCGCCGCTCTCCCTCCTCGTGCCCTCCTTCATGCTGAGCGAGATCAAGCGCGCCTTCGAGATCGGCTTCCTGATCTTCATCCCCTTTCTCATCATCGACCTCGTGGTCGCCTCCATCCTCATGGCCATGGGCATGATGATGGTGCCGCCGGCCGTGGTCGCCCTTCCCTTCAAGCTCGCCTTTTTCGTGCTCGCCGACGGCTGGACGCTGCTCGCGGGCGCGCTCGTCAGAGGATACGGATCATGATGGAAGCCTCGTTCGCGCCCTTCGAGGAGGTCGCCAACCTGCCCGCCATCGCGCCGCAACAGGGCGGCGCGCTGATGCTCGCGCCCGAGGCGGCCGCGCGCTACGAAGGGCTCGGCGCGCCGGAGAAGGCGGCGATCGTGCTCGTCGCGCTCGGGCCGGAGACGGCGGCGAAGCTGCTCACCGGCTTCAACGAGACCCGCATCCGCCGCTTCGCCCGCGCCGTGAGCGGGCTGAAGGAGACCCCGCCCGAGATCGTCGAGCGGGTCATCGCGGAATTCCTTCAGAAGATGGAGGACACGCTCAGCGTCGGCGGCGGCGCCGCGGAGGCGCGGCGCTTCCTCTCGGAGGTGCTGGAGCGCGACCAGGTGAACCAGATCATGGCCGATCTCGACACGACGGGACGGACGGTCTGGAGCCTTCTCGGCGATGTCGAGGATGCGCGGCTCGCGGCCTGGCTCCGCTCGGAGCATCCGCAGGTCGCCGCCATAGCGCTCTCCCGCCTCACGGCGATGAAGGCCGCGCAGGTTCTGGAGAAGTTCGACCCCGAATTCGCGGAGGACATCGTCATCCGCATGGGCCCGGCCGCAAGCGTGGAGCCGGCGATGGCGGAGCGGATCGGCGAGGTGATCGCGCGGGACTTCCTCCCTTCGGTCATGACCCGCAGCCGCGGCAAGGACCCGGCGGACCTGATCGCGGGCGTGATGAACCACGTCTCCGTCCGCACCCGCGACCGCATCATCGAGGCGATGGACGGGGCGGCGCCGAAGCTGGCGGAATCGGTCCGCAAGATCATGTTCACCTTCGAGCATATCCCGGAGCGGATCGCGCCGCGCGACATCGGCCTCGTGGTCAAGTCGGTGGACGAGGCGACGCTCATGAAGGCGCTGAAGGCCGCCGGGGAGCGGGGCGCGAATGTCGTCGACTACATCATGGAGAACATCTCCAAGCGCCTCGCGGAGCGGATGCGGGAGGATATCGCGGCGCTCGAGGCCCCGAGTCGGAAGGACGGCGAGGCCGCGCAGGCGGCGCTGGTCGCGGCCATCGTGGACCTCCGCGACAACGGCCAGATCAAGATGGTGGTAAAGGAAGTCGCAGAAGACTGACGACCGGTTCCGGGAAAGGAAAGAGGGCCGCGCGGCGCGCGGCCCTTTCTAATTTCGTCAGGGGCGAAGCGCCCAGCCCCGCCCGCGTCAAACGAAAAGGGCCGCGCCCGGCGCGGCCCTTCTCCTTTCCGGCGTCGCAGGCGACGGCTATTGCAGCACGAACTCCGCATGGAGCGCGCCGGCGGCCTTCACCGCGGCCAGGATATCGATCATCTGCCGCGTCGAGACGCCGAGCGCGTTGAGCCCCTCGACCAGATTGGCGAGCGAGACAGTCTCCGGCAGGATCGCGAAACCCTCCCCGACCTCTTCGTCGATCGCGACATCGGTGCGGGGAACGACGACCGTCTCGCCCTCCCCGAAGGGGCTCGGCTGCGAAACGACGGGCGCCTCGCGGACCCGGAGCGTGAGATCGCCCTGAGCGACGGCGACGCGGCTGATGCGCACCTCGTCCCCGAGCACGACCGTGCCGGAGCGCTGGTCGATCACCACGCGGGCCTTCTGCGCGCTGTCGACGAGCAGGTTCTCGATCCGGGCGATGGTCTCGGCTGCGCCGGCGACCTGGATCTGCGCCGAGTCGATCACCACCGTCCCGCTGTCCTGCATCCGGGCGACGCGGCCGCCGAGGCTGCGGTTGATTGCCGCCGCGATGCGCGAAGCGGTCGTGAAGTCCGGGTCGCGGAGGGCGAGGCGCAGATCCTCGATCTGCGCGAGGTCGAAATCGATCTCGCGCTCGATCCGCGCCCCGTCGGGGATCGTGCCGCCCGTGGGCACGCCGCGGGTGATCGAGGCGGCGTCCCCTTCCACCTGCACGCCCCCGGCGAGGACGGGGCCCTGCGCGACGGCGTAGATGCCGCCATCCGCCGCATTGAGCGGCGTCATGATCAGCGTCCCGCCGCGAAGCGAGGAGGCGTCGCCGATGGCCGAGACGGAGACGTCGATCCGTCGCCCGGCGCGGGCGAAGGGCGGCAGCTCTGCGGTGACCAGCACCGCCGCAACGTTCTTGGGCCGGAACTGCTCCCCCGTCACGTTCACGCCGAGCCGCTCCAGCAGGTTGGAGAGCGCCTCCTCCGTGAACGGCGAGTTGCGGATGCCGTCCCCCGTCCCCGGCAGGCCGACGACGAGGCCGTAGCCCACGAGGTCGTTCCCCCGCACCCCGTCGAACTCCACGAGATCCTTGATGCGGATGTCGGCGGCGACGGGGGCCGCCGCGAGAAAGGCGGCGGCGAGAAGCGGGCGGAGGATCATGCAGGTCACCTCAGGAAGTTGACGAGCGTCAGGCCGGAAAGCCGCGAGGTCATCTCGAAGACAAGGGAGAGCTGCGTCTCCAGCGCGTTGAATTCGGTCGCCGCCTCGAACTGGTCGCGGGCGATGAGCGCGTTCTTCGCCCGCTCCAGAAAGACGGTCTCGGCGGAGAGGCGGGTCTCCACCTCCTCCAGCCGCTCCTCCGCGAGGCCGACCCGGCCGCGGAGCAGGACCACGCCTTCCACCGCCGCGAGGCCGGAGGTCGCGGCGGCGCCGAGAACGTCGAGCCGCTCGCCGATGGACGCGCCCGCGAAGGAGCCCTCCCCCCCGACGATGGCCAGCGCAAGCGTGCGCAGAACCTCGACGATCTCCGCCTGGTCGCCCCGCACGGCGAAGTCGACCCGGAAGCCGTCGTCGAGCTCCGTCGCCGCCGCGTCGACCGCCGAACCGACATAGCCCGTCGCCGCGAAGCCGGTCGGGTCCGTCAGGAAATAGGCGTCGATCGCGGCGATAACGGCGGCCCCGTCCGCCGCGCCGGCGACGCGCGCCTCGATCTCGGCGAGGATGTCTTCCGCCGGGGCCATGGCCGGGCCGTCCACCGCCGCGCCGGCGAAGAGCGAGCGCTCTCCGAAGCGGACGTTGAGCGTGGTCGCCACATCGATGAACGCCTCCCGCGCGCCGGAAGCCCGCAGCTCGGCCGCGCGGATGTCCTTCACCTCCACGGCGGCGGCGAGGCTCACGCCGATCTGGGAGGCGGCGCCCTGGATGCGCTCCAGCGCGGACTGCGTGACGCTCGCGCGGCTGACGGCGGCGGAGATCGAGCTCTTCCGCCCGGCGACGAGGGCGAGGTCGCGCTCGACCGCATAGAGCTTGATCGGATCGCCGCCCGTGGCCTTCACGACGTCGGACTGGCGACCGGTCGTCAGCTCCAGCGAGGCGCGATTGAAGTTCGCCTGGACGTCGGCGATGGTCCGCGCGTTTCGGCTCGCGATGAGGAGGTCGGGAAATCCGGCGATGGCCATGAGGCGCTCCTGTTCTTCGGGCTCAGAGGTTGGTCAGGCGTTCGAGAAGCTCGTCGACAACCTGGACCACGCGGGCGTTGGCGGCGAAGGCCTGCTCGACGACGAGGAGGCGGGCGAGTTCCTGGTCGGTTTCGACGCCGATGCGCGTCAGCTCCGCCTCCGCGAGGCCGTCCGTCCGGCCCTGCCGGAACGCGAGTTCGGAGTCGGAGACGGAGGCGCGCGTGAGGATCAAGGCGGAGAATTCCGCCGTGAAGCCGGCCGCGTCGCGCTGCGTCGTCAGGTCGGTCCCGGCCGGCGGCGCGCGGAGTTCGCGCATCGCGTCCTGAAGGCCGCGGAGGAGCGAATCCTCGCCGACCTCGCCCGGCGCGGCCGCGCCGATCCCGTCCCTCAGGCGGAAGGGCTCTCCCCCGAGGTCCGGGTCAACCGCGGGGTTGACCTGGAGCCGGAGCGCGAGGCCCGTGAGGTTCGCCGGGTCGAAGGTCGCGCCGCCATCGGTGAAGAGCCCCGCCGCGCCGGGCGCGAGGGTCGGGTCGGCGGCGAGGCCCTGCGTCCGCGCGATGAGGTCTGACGCGATCCCGTCGATCGTCGCGCCCACGCGCGGCAGGATCGAATCCCGCAGCTCGAACGTGGCGCTGAGGGAGCCGCCGTCCAGCAGGCCGGCGTTCCCGCCCTCGCCGATGCGGATCGCGAAGCCGTTGATCGAGATGCCGGAAACCCCGCCATTCGCCAGAGTCCGGTCCGGCGTCACGAGCGGCGTGGGAGTGAATTCGAGTTCGAAGACATTGCCGTCGAGGAGCTGGGCGCCGTTCTTCGCGAAGATCGCGACCTCGCCGAATTCCCGCGGCACGACCTTGATCGGGATCATGCTGGTGATCCGCTCGATCAGCCGCGCGCGCTCGTCCTCAAGCGCTGTCGAGTCGCCGCCCGACACCTGCCGGGCCTTGATCTCCATGTTGAGGGAGAGAACCTTTCCAAGCGTGTCGTTGACGACGTTGACCTGCTTGGCGATGGAGGCGTCCGCCTCGGTGCGGAGCGCCATCGCCTCCGCCGCGACCCGGGTCACGGCGGAGACGTAGTTGGTCGCCGAGGCGACGGCGGCGTTCAGGAGCGGCGCGCTTTCCGGCGTGTCGGCGGAAGCCGCGAGGGCCGCGTCGAAGGCGTCAGCGGCGGTCGCAAGCGCGAACTGCTCGCCGGGCTCGCCGGCCGCCGCGGCGAGGCGGGAGAGCGCGTCGGCGCGCGCCTTCCCGTCGCCCGCATCCGCAGCGGAAAGCCGCCGCGCCTCGGTCACCCCCGGGGCCACGGCGCGAACCGTCGCCTCGATGCGCACCCCGGAGCCCTGCCCGCCCGGAGCGGAGGGAGAGAGGACGATGTCCTTCCTCGAATAACCCGGGGTGAGCGCGTTGGAGACGTTGTTCGAGATGAGTTCGGTCTGCGCGGTGTTCGCGCGCAGGCCGGTGACGGCGTTGGCGAGAGCCAGAGAGAGGGTCATGGTCCTGTCCTTCCCGATTTATCTTCGCCGACGCCGCAATCGTCAGCGCTTCAGGTTCGTGGTTTCCTGCAGCATCTCGTCCACCGTCCGGATCACCGTGGCGTTGGAGGAATAGGCGCG